>DAOVRE010000277.1 GCA_030628305.1 Candidatus Heimdallarchaeota archaeon
AAAATGCTTTAGAGAGAGGAGTTAAATTGCTTTATCAAACAAAAGTAATTAGAGCAATAATAAAAGAAAACAAAGTCAGTGGAGTAGTAATTAAACCTTGGAACAAAGAGGAAGATGAGCTTTATTCAAAAATAGTTATTGATTGCAGTGGAGTAAGGGGGATTGTTAGAACAACAATAGATGAATCTCTTGAACCATTTCTGTACACCAAATTAACAAAATCAGATTACGCTTCTTGTTATAGAGAAATAATTGAATTAAAAGAGGAACATGATTTAGATGGAAAAATTGTTCTCAAGTATGAGAAAGATATACCTGCACCAGGCTATATCTGGTTTTTTGCTGATGGACATAAAAAACTAAATTGTGGAACAGGTTTCATCAAAAAAGGAATAAACAAGGACAAAAGTGTAAAATCAGTTTACTTCAATGCTATAGCAAAATACTATTCTCCTGAAGCATACACTGTTCTAGATGGTAGAGGCGGGAATGTACCTATTCGCCCACCATTATGGAACGCTGTTGCACCAGGGTTATTAATAGCTGGAGATGCAGCTTTTCATGCTGACCCTTTGACAGCAGAAGGTCATGGTCCTGCTTTATTAGCAGGATACTACGCAGGTCAAATAGCAAAGGATGTAATAGAAAAAAAACATTATTCTACACAAGCTTTATGGGGATATAACAGACATATCTTTTCTAGTTTTGGTTCAGACAATGCCCGTAGTAGAATTTTGACTTTAACATTAGAAAAATTAGGAGCAGATAATCTTGAATTTCTCCTCAAGAGAAAGGTTATCAAGCAGGCAGATCTAACTTCAGAAGGCATATTGAAGAAAAATTCCTTGTTTAATCTTCTAAATCGAGCAATACGTTGTTTACCAAAAATAAGCTTATTATTATTAATTAAAAGAACAATTGATGTAAGTAAAGCCGTAGCGAAATTGTGCGACGATTATCCTGAAACCCCAAATCTGTTTGGAGAATGGGTAGTAAAAATCGAGAATTTATATAAAAAATTAAACTGATTCATACCTTTTCATCTAGTTATAAACTCTCAAACCATAATTCTTAAGTTAAATTAGAGGAAAAGAATGACAATGAATCATATTGAAGAAAATGAGGAGTATGCTTTCAAACACTGGGCAACGGTAATAAGCGAAGAAGCTGTCGAAAGATTTGGAAATAAACAAGTTGTTGCTACAGGCTGGGCACCTTCCGGATATTATCACATAGGAAATTTCAAGGAAGCTGTAACTTGTAGAGCTATCCAAAGAGAGTTAATCAACCTTGGAGCAGATTCTCAATACATACTCAACATTGATGATTTAGATCCATTTGACAAAATACCAGCCTTCTTCAAGAAAGATCATGGAAAAATGTTATCACCGTATTTAGGACACGCAATCAACGAAGTACCAGATCCATTAGGGTGTCATGACTCCTACGCGGATCACTTCATCACTGATGCTTTAGCCATAATGAATGATTTTGATGTTAATCCCGAACCAATTCATACCTCAAAATTATATTTAGATGGAAGATATGATAAATATGCGAAACTGTTTCTTGAGAAAAAGGAAGAAATGTTCGAAATAACTGAAAAAATTACAGGCTCAAAAATGGAAGACTTCTTTCTTATTCAGTGCCCAAAATGTAAGAATCTAGCAGCTCCAAAAATAGTCAATTATGAGTTTATTGACAATAAAATCAAAGTTAATCTACTATGTCATAGGGAGAAACGGGGTTGCGGGCAAGAATCTTCGATCATTCTAGGAGATACGCTTTGGAAGATAAAGTGGAGACTAGATTGGGCAGCGAGACAGGATTTCTTAGGAGTAACTGTAGAATCTTCAGGAAAGGACCACGGGGTTGCAGGAGGATCTATAGATACATCATTAGCCATACATAAGAACATCTTCGAAAAGGAAAAATTACCGTTACTTATCCAGCATGGTTTTCTAACCTTTGGAGGTAAAAAACTAAGTGGAAGTAGTGGGAGTGGTATGCCTGTATCAGAATTCCCAAAAATCTTAGAACCTGAAATATTTCTATATAAAATTTATAGACATAACCTCAGAACAGACTTTGATTTCAGAGTCGATTTTGATGTTCCTAGTATTGCAAGTGAGTATGATAATGCTGAGGAAATTTTTTATGATGAAGTAGAAATTGAGCATCAAAAAACAAGAGAAAAAACTGTTAAGGCATATGAATTAGCAAAAATCCATCAAAAACCGCCTACAAAACCAATAAAGGTTGATTATGGTCACTTGGTTACAGTAATACAAGTCTGTTTGTTTGACAAAGAACAAGTAATTCAAAAGTTAACTAAAGGAGGCATATTACCTAAAGATATCTCGAGTCATGATATGAATTTATTCAACGATAGATATGAGAAAGCGAAATATTGGATTGAAAATTATGCAAATGAAAATCTAATATTCAAAATAGTTGAGGATCCTAGATGTGATGATGTTAAAATAATTGAGAAGGATATATTAGAACAATTACTTAGTGCTGTCAAAGAGATTCCAGAGAGTCATCAAGGAGATGATATCACTCAAGACCTTTATAACTCTGCAAAAGAAGCAGAT
>DAOVRE010000241.1 GCA_030628305.1 Candidatus Heimdallarchaeota archaeon
CATTCTTTTCCATTGTGGGAGTTCTTTACCAATAAGCTCGTTTGCAATTTCATCTATCTGAGAAATTCCTATCTTGAGATGTTTCAAAACAGATTTTTCTGACCATTTCATCCTTTTTAGATTGAGAGATATTGAACCATTCACATCAGTTATTATATTCCCATGACCTGAAAGTCCAAAACGAGCCCGATATTTTTTCAGTTTATTTAAGCTTGTAAACAAATCATCAAAGGAATTTGGGTAAGGACCAGGAGTGTTAACTAGTGTTTTATGTAGTGTTGAACCAGTAAAGATTATCCCTCTGGAATCCCATAAACCTATACATCCAGGAGAATTGCCAGGTAGATCTATAACTTCCAAGAACCAGTTGCTATCACCTGTAGTTTTGTAGGCACCTAACTGAATTCTATCACCTTCTTTTAATTCGTGGTTAATCACACATCCTTCCTTTTTCATAATTTCTGATACTTTATGAGAAGCATAAATTGGGAAATTGTATCTTTCTTTCAGGTCTAGAACTTGATTACAATGATCAGCATTTGCACTAGTTAAAATAATGCCTTCAATTTCGTTAATATGATCCTCGATAAAACTTAAAAGATTTACAATATCTGATGCACTGCTTGCTCCAGGATCGATAATATACTTGGTTTTATCTCCAATAACATAGATATTGGTAGTATGGAAGGGAGGTAAAGTTAAAGCTCGAGTCATATACCTCCAAATGAACTGTAGAACTTGGTAGTGCACTGATTCGTTAGTTTCAATTATATTCACTAGACTACGAGCTGCTTCGATAAGTTTCATCCCTTTATTAGTAATTAAATGTATAAGAAAAGTAAAAGAGGGATGGAACAATTTCGTAGATTTTTCGTAGAACTTCTTAACCTGTTTAGCAGAAAACCATCTTGATTTAGTTTCTAATATATATCTAGGATTGAGGTATATCATTGATTTTTGGATAAGATTTAATCTTTCGAAAATACTACTTCCTGATGATATGAATATGTATTGTTTAACATTGAAAATAATTTCTCCATCAGTGATTTTTTCAAAACCAGAGGGAATCATTGAATGGAGATAAACGCACAATAAGTCAGGATCTAAATTCTTAATTCGTTCATAGACATCCTGTTCAGTTTTGTTAGCTTGCTCTTCTTCAAAAGGTGAAAGTAGATTTCGTTCAAGCATAAGTCTAACAGCTGTAAGTCTAGAACTCATGTCATCAATAATATTTCCTAATTTATTGTAAAGAAACGAGTAGACTTCGTTATCAGCTTTAGTTATTGTGCCAGCAATAGGTGTCCAAGTATCTGGAAAAATTGGCATATCGGAACTTCGTTTAACTAAGTAAAAGTAAGGTTGATTGTTCTTTACTTTGAATATGATAACAGAAATTGCCCCATAATCCACCATTGTTGTGCAAAGGTTTGGCAGTCATTTATAAATAATTTGCACCAAAAATGTTAAACTAAAAGCAAAGGAGAAGAGCTAAATCTTCTCTACATCATGTGAAGCTGATTCAGTTCTTCCAGCAGAAGTAATTTGAATGAATTCAGCATTATTTTGCATCTCTTTAATATTTTTAGCTCCACAATAACTGATACCACTGCGTAATCCACCAACAAGCTGCTCTAGAACTTCTACTGCTGAACCTCTATAAGGCACCATTGCTTCAACACCTTCAGGAACAATACTACCCAAATCAAGCTCATCAAAAGAACCTTTCTTTCTAGATTCTCTACCTAAAGAAGCCCCGAGACTAGCCATACCACGGACAACCTTATACCTTCTACCTTGACGTAAAATAGATGCACCTGGACTTTCTTCTGTTCCAGCAAACATGCCTCCTATCATTACAGTTGAAGCCCCAGCAGCAATAGCTTTTGTGAGGTCTCCGCTTGTCTGAACACCTCCATCAGCGATAATTGGTACATCATACTCTCTAGCAATTTCTGAGCAATCCATAATTGTTGTAAGTTGAGGAACACCTGCTCCAGTTACGATTCTGGTTATGCAGATAGATCCGGGGCCCACTCCTGCCTTGATACCATCACAACCAGCTTCAATCAATTCTTTGGTGCCCTCTTTTGTAGCAACATTGCCTGCAATAAGCTCTACATCTCCAAAGTTTTGCCTGATTTCTTTTATTGTATTAATAGCCAAATCAGAGTGTCCATGAGCTATATCAATAACCAGAACATCACAATTCTCTTTAATTAATTCTTCAGCTCGTTGTAAATATTCTCCTCTAACACCTATAGCTGCACCAACCAATAATCGACCTTTTGCATCTTTTGAGGAATCGGGAAGAACTTTGCTTTTAATAATGTCTTTAGAAGTGATCAGGCCTTTTAGATAACCTTCTGGATTTACTAAGGGGAGTTTCTCAATCCTATTCTTCTTTAACATATCTTGAGCTTCTTCGATTGTGATATCAGGGGAAGCTGTAATTAAATCAGTAGACATTAAATCTGCTAACTTAACATCACCATTCTCCTCAAAAAGGATATCACGAGTGGTAAGAATCCCGATAAGTTTCTCTTTATCATCAGTAACAAGAATACCTGAAATCCCCTTATCATCCATCATTTTTTTAGCATTAGCTAAAGTATGTTCAGGGTGAAGACAATAAGGATTGTCTATTCTTATCATTTCAGAACGTTTAACCTTTCTAACTTCAGAAACTTGTTCGTCAACAGTCATAAATCTATGAATAATACCAATTCCACCTTGTTGCGCCATAACAATAGCCATACGTGATTCTGTAACTGTATCCATGTTAGAAGAAACAATTGGGATTTGTAAATTGATATTTCTGGAAAGACGTGTAGAAGTATCTATATCACGCCTAGAGAAAACAGATGACCTTTTTGGGACAAGAAGAACATCATCAAATGTAAGACCTATTCGCATAATCTCAGTCCAATTTGACAAAAATTAGTTGCTTAAAAGGATTGTTTACCAAGATTAAATTTTTGCATGATTTTGCAAGCATTGAATGTATTCATTCGATATAATAAACAGTCCATTATTGGTGAATCAAAGAAAATTTTGTATAAGTTATATAAATATTTGCTAACAATGTTCAAAGAAGAAGATAGATTTTTAATGATGCAATACTGAAAAATCTCATGACAATCGGTTTGGTAACTGACAGTGGTTCAGATTTACCTTGGGATTTTGCTAAAGAAAACAACGTTAAGATAGCTTGCATGTACATGTATGTTCACGATAAAGAGCTAAGAGAAGATGAGAATTTTGATAGAGATGCTTACTATAAATTATTTGAGGATGAAAAAGCATTTTTACATATACCAAAATTAAATCTGTACTCTTTTGTTCCAAAAACCTCTCAACCAAATCCAAAGGACTACACAGATGCCTATATGGAGCACATCAAAGAGGGAACAAAGGATATTGTGGTTGTCACTGTAAGTGCAGGTTTAAGTGGTTCAATCAATAGTGCACGTCTAGCCGCAAAACAAGTAATGAAACAATTTGTGGATGTAAATATTTACATTGTAAGTTCCTTATCTGCATCTGCTCCAGAGGTTTTCTTGATAAGAATGGCTCTCAAATTAATCAAAAAGGGGAAACACAGCGCTAAAGAGATAGCTGAAATATTAACTCAACAAGCTTTGAAGATTAAAACAATAATTCTCTTTCCAACCTTAAGATATTTGTGGAAGGGAGGAAGGCTTGGTACCTCTAAATTTCTTATGGGGGCAATGTTAAGAAA
>DAOVRE010000216.1 GCA_030628305.1 Candidatus Heimdallarchaeota archaeon
AACATTATTAAAATCGCTATTGACATTATGACTGTCACTGTTAGTAAAAATCTCAGTAAGGGTTTTGATTGTTTCCAAATAACTCGCATTATCTTTTGGAATCCTTCAGAGGTCATGCTATTTGAACAGAAGATAATCCTTGTAATAAATCTTGCCAACTAGTGATAGAATTTTAGCTTAGAAAATTTGATACAATAACTTTAATTATTAGTTTATTCAATGATTTGACATATTAAAGATATGCTTTAACAGAATTATTGGGGAGCAAAAAATTTGAGATCAAGGTTATTATTATTTGTAAGTTGTTCTTTGTTCATATCGATTTTTATTGTCTCAGGTGCTGGTTTAGCCAGTGATTTCGATGACGGGTTAACAACATTAGATGCTGTTTATGGTTTTGAAATTCCTTACATGTATACAGATATTCACATTTTAGAAGATGGTTCAATTGATATATATTATGAGATGGAATTCTATTGTATTCCTGGATATAGTTCAATAGATGTAATTGATGTTGGGTTTCCAAATGATCACTATAAATTATCCTCTGTTACAGCGAAATTGAACGGTTTAGAGATAGCTAGTTCAAAAATCAAGAAAAGCGAGTATATAGAAATCGGTGTTGAGATTTGGCTTGGTGCTAGTCAAATTGATCCTGGAGAATTTGGTGTTTTAGAAGTCTTTTGCCACAATCCTGCAATGGTTTACCCTGACAGTGTAGAGGGTTTTGCATCCGTAGTTTTTCTCCAAACTTGGTATGATGGTTCTTTTGCCAGTGGTACAACTGACAGAAGAGTAAGATACTATTTTCCAGAAATTTTGACTGACATTGATGAAGCAAAAGTAAGACAAACTTCTTCAGATTGGAATGTTTTACATGCTGAACCTAGTGATGCAACATCTGTCGCTTCATCTTCAGATGAACCTTATATTGAATTTAATAAACTTGGCTCTCCTTCTCAAGGATACATGTCAGCTGTTGGCCTTCCGGAGGAATATGTAAAAGTACATAGTGTTTTCTGGAGTTTAACCCTATATAACAACAGAGACGTAATTATTTTCTTTGCTATAGTGGCTGTGATTGTAATATTTTACTTGTTGAGGAAAAGAAGAAAGAGCAAAGAATACCTCCCACCGATAGTAACAACTCTAGGTGGGGGCGTGAAGAAGGATTTAACTCCCTCACAAGTTGCAATACTATTACAACGACCATTAGCTCAAGTTGCAACGTTGATACTATTTGAAATGATGAAATTAGGTTATTTGGAGATTAAGACCACAAAACCCGCTTTAAGGTTTCAAGTGGTTGCTAGTTCTCAAGTAATTACTCAGCTTCCTAAATATCAGCAAACCATTATAGCAGGTATTAGACGAAGAAATAAGGAAGATATAAAATGGAAAAAAGGCGCTAGTTCTGGTGCTATCCCTCGAGAACCAGTTCACCAAACTGACTTGAAAAAAGCTCTCATAATACGTATTAAAGGTGTTTCGAAAAAGATGAAAGGTTACTCCGTTAGACGAACAAAGAAGCATTATGAGGAAATTATCGATAGATCATGGGAGGAGATGAAGAAAACTACTCCTGAACTTAAAGATGCATTTCTTTGGATTATGGTTGATGAAGGATATGAAGAACGACTTGAAAGACGAGGGGACGGTTATTACTATCCGCATTGGTATGTCCGAAATTACCATTACTATACGGGACGTTCATACGAACAACCTGCTTCTAGATCATTCTTCAGAATTCAACACCACAGTGGATCAACTCATGTTGGTCCAATTAGCAGTCTCCAATCAGGAGTCATAGCAAAACCACAAACCTTCACAAAATCTTTACAAAAAGCTACACGTCCCCCTGTTTCCAGAAGCAGTAGTCGAAGTGGTGGTGGTGGTGGCGGAGGATGTGCTTGTGCCTGTGCTTGTGCCTGTGCTTGTGCAGGAGGTGGAAGATGATGCGAGAAAAGAAAATGTCCCATATAAGGAATTTAGATACTTTTGCAAGAATGCATTTAAGGAAAGAGAAAAAGGGTAATAGTTTACTCTTGGTAAATGCTACAAGAATTTTTCATTTAAACAGAACTGCAACAGATTTTGCTTCCCGGATAATTGAAGGGAAAACCAATGAGGAAATTGTATCCGAAGTTAAACGAAAATATCGTGTAGATGAGATTCAACTGATGAACGACTTAGTAGATTTCAAGACATCAATAATGGATCTCTTAACAAAACCCGATATCGATCCTGTGCAACACTTATCTCAAGACATCAGTTCTTTACTAGAAACTCCTTTCTCTGCTCCTCTACGTATGGATTTAGCCTTAACCTACAGATGCAATAATAAATGCACTAAATGTTATGTTGAACATAAGAGAGAAATCATTGAATTGACTACAGACGAATGGAAACAAGTACTAGACAATCTGTGGGAAATTGGTATTCCTCATGTAACTTTTACTGGTGGAGAACCTACATTAAGAAAGGATCTACCAGAGTTAGTAGCTTATGCTGAAGATTTGGGAATTATTACTGGTATAATCTCGAATGGTAGGATGTTTAAGGATAAGAAATTTGTAGACAAACTAGTTACTGCTGGAATAGATCATTTCCAAATCACAATCGAGAGTCATGATGAGAAGCTTCATGATGAACTTTGCGGTTTCAAAGGGGCTTGGAAGGAAACTGTTCAAGGAATAAAAAACATCGTTCCTACTCCAGTGTACATCTTAACAAATACAACCTTAACTCCTTACAATATAAAAGATATTGAGAAAACAATAGATTTCCTCGATTCTCTAGGTATAGACCATTTTGCTGCAAATGGTATCATCAAATCAGGAGGAGGAAAAGATGAAGCTTTCACTCTCTCTGTCGAAGCATTGGATGATGTTATTAGTCGGATAATGAACAAATCAGAAGAAAAAGACATGGGTTTCCTCTGGTACAGTCCTACAAGATACTGCGATTTTAATCCAATTGAAAAAGGGTTGGGATTAAAACAATGCACAGCAGCTCATATTGCCATGGCAATAGAACCTGATGGCATGGTTCTCCCATGTCAAAGTTATTTTGAGCCACTAGGCAATATCTTGAACACAAAATGGAAGAAAATATGGAACAACAAGCTTGCTAAGAGTCTCAGGAAAATGAAATACTTACCTGATGAGTGTACAGATTGTCCTGAAATGGAAATCTGTGGAGGGGGGTGTCCTCTCAATTATAGCACTCCAACTACTGTTTGCAGGGAATCCTTCTCATAACATTGTCAAATGTGTGTCTCAAATGAATGAAAAACCGAGAGTTAATTGGGGTCCAGAAATAGAAGAACAGTTTGAACGTCAAGCATCTTGGACCCTTTTTTTTCGCAACCAAATCTACAGAAAGATAGGTTTAACCAAAGCAAAAAAAATCTTAGAAATTGGTTGTGGCATGGGGACAATAACAAGAGAACTAAGATCTCGAACATCTGCTAAGATAACAGCTATCGATATAGATGAAAAAATGATTGAAGTAGCAAAGCAGAGAGTTGAAGACGTAGAATTTCTTGTGGAGGATGTTGAAAACCTTCTTTTGAAAGATAATAAATTCGATATTGTACTTTTTCAATATCTCTTATTGTGGTTAAAGAATCCGACTAAAGCAATGAATGAGATATACAGAGTATGTAAGAAACAAGGATATGTTGCAGCTTTGGCTGAACCTGATTATGGAGGGTGGGTTGAATATCCTGAAATGAATCTTGGTAAAAAACATATTGAATTTCTAAGAGAAGAAGGCGCCGATCCTTTAGCTGGAAGAAAATTACTCTCCTATTTTGAATCCACAGGGCTAGAAACTGAGATTTCTGTGATAGCTCAAACTTGGAACAAAGAATCTTTAATTAATAATATTGAGGAAGAATGGAAAAGAGTATTAGAAGCGAATCTGATAACAGAAACAGAGTTTAAGCAAATTATAGAAAAAGAGAAAAAGCTGGTTGAGCAGAATAGAAGGATGATCTTTATACCCGTATTTACTGCAATAGGTAAGAAAACCAAATAAAATAAGAGAATGGTCGGGCCTCC
>DAOVRE010000244.1 GCA_030628305.1 Candidatus Heimdallarchaeota archaeon
ATCCCTACATTATAAGGATGTTTTATTTCTTTTACAAAAATAGAATTATTAGCGTTTTGTAGAGCAACATCCGGGATTTTTCTACCGGTGATGATAAGTTCTTCCTTTACGAATTGAAAAAGGTCTTTTATCTCTTCCCATTTTATTAAATCATAAAATAAAGTAATACCAACTTCATCTAGAATTAAAATGTCAACCCCCCCATTAAGTACTTCTTCTCTTAATTGTTGGTAACCAGCTTCTATTACCTCCTGAAATTCTTTTTTATTATCTTTATGATAAAATCCCTTTTTTCCAAAACAATACCATGTGACATTAGGAAAAGACTCAAAGAAATTGCATTCACCACAGTTTTTTCCAGTTTTCAAAAATTGAGCAACAATTATGTTTTTTTCTTCAGTCATTTTGCGATATAAGTAACCAATAGCAGAACTGGTTTTTCCTCTTCCATTACCATATATTACAGTTAAAGAAGTCATGCAGCTGATTCTTAATGATTTCTAATGTTCTTAAGAGTTTTCACGAGATTAGTTTAGAAATGTGACAAGAAAGAAACTGCATCTAATAATACTAAAGAAGTTTTAATATGGTTGTTAGGGCGCCTCATGGGAGATGCACTTTGTTTGAAAATGACTAGGACTTCTCATATTAGCATAAATTCCTTTAAAACAATGATAAAAAAGTCAACATCCTCTAATAATTTTACAAGAGCCTAGTTGGGATCTAATCGGTCTATTCTATTGGTTTTTGGAATCGTTAGTGTGTTCTTCTTCAGTAAGTTCTACGCTATTTGGGGGTTCACTTTTTGATATTTCTTTTCTCCTTTTTTCTTCCATAAGATATTGTTGAGCTTTAGAATACTTTTTCCCTGATCCTTCACAGACAGGACAGAGCTCTTTTGTTCCTTCTTCTCCCTTATCAGTATAACCTACTCCATAACAGAAGGGACAATTTGTACCAATTACCCTTGCACCATGCCTCGCGTATATATATGATAATACAACAAAAACAGCGCCTAAACTCAGAGAAATAAATCCTGCAGCAGCTAAACCCTCTCTATCAATCATGTACATTCCCACGATTGCAAGTATTGCACCAAAGAGAAATATGGCATACTGAATAATATATATTCGAATATTGGAGGTCCGTCTACTTCTACTACTCATTAAATTACTAATTATTTGAACTCTGAAAAGTATTTCGCTTCATTGTGGAAAATTACTAGTATGCCGGAGAAAATTACCAGATATTATCTCCCTACAAACTTCTTATTAGAACTAATGATAGCGGAACTTACTAAAGTTTTAACTAACTCTCCTATACCTTCACCGGTTAAAGCAGATGTTTCAATGTATCTACAACCAAGCCTGCGGCTAATTCTCTCTGCATCAACTTTCTCAACTTCTCGAGTAGAATCTGTTTTATTTCCTACAATGGTTATATCTAATTCTTTGTTTTGATTTCTTAGTTCTCTAATCCATTCTGCACATTCTCTAAAAGATTCTTTGTTTGATATATCAAAAACAATTGCCGCAGCATTAGTGCCTGAATATAGAAGCTTCCTTACAACGCCAAAACGTTTTTGCCCAGCCATATCATAGAAAAGAGCTACTGCTTTGCCTTTGGACGTTTTGAATGAATAGCTATGAAATTCTGCCCCACAGGTAGGTTGATATTTCTTTTGAAAAGTATTCTGAGTTAATCTTTTGCAGATAGATGTTTTACCAGATTTACCGGGACCGCAAATAGCTAATTTGTAAATGTCATAATCTCTAAATTTCACTTCAACTTGTGGGCTCATCGATAAAACACCCAGATAAAAATTCAGAAAAAAGATTAAAAGGCGATGTAATACTAAGAGGTTACGAGAGAAAATACGTTCCCTTCGCAGCTTCTATTAAACAGAACCACTCCAAATTCACATTTAGTTAATTACTAGATGACTTTTGTTGCTTAATTCTTAAATACATTAATGTGATAGAGTAGTTGTATGATTACAGAGATCAACAGAATAGCTGTTATTGGTTCCGGAACTATGGGAAGTGGGATAGCGCTTGTTTTCGCGCAAGCAAAAATCAATGTTGTATTAGTAGATGTTGAACAGAAATATCTTGATAATGGACTTGAACGAATAAAGAAATTTCTAAACAAAAGTATAGAAAAAGAAAAAATAACTCAACAGGAATCTGATGAGATTCTTAAATGCGTTATGCTGAGCACTAATGTAGAAGAAGCAACCAAAGATGTTCAATTAGTTATCGAGGCAATTATCGAAAATGAAGAAGCTAAAAAGGATTTGTTTAAAGAATTGGATTCAGTTTGCTCTAACGAAGTGATTTTTGCTAGTAATACTTCTGCTCTAAGTATTAGTAGTTTAGCTGATGCAACTAATAGACCTTCCAAGTTTCTAGGTATGCATTTCTTCAACCCTCCACAACTCATGAAGCTTGTTGAAATTATTAAAGGGGAAAAAACAAGTGAATTAGTTATAGACAATATAGTTGCATTATGCGCTAGACTTGGAAAAACCGCTGTACCCTCAAATGAAGCACCTGGTTTTATTGTAAACCGTTTACTTTGGTCCTTCTTGAATGAAGCTTACAAATTATTCGAAAATGGTGTTTCTGATAAAAAATTTATCGACACTGCAATTAAACTGGGACTCAATCATCCTATGGGACCATTTGAGCTATCCGACTACATAGGATTAGATGTTATGTTAGAGATAGGCAAATATTTGGAGGAACAACTAGGCGCGAGCTACAAACCTGCAAAAATTCTCAGCAAATTGGTAGATGAGGGAAAACTTGGGAAAAAAACAAAAGAAGGCTTCTATATTTATGGTGAATGAAAAATAGAAGGATAACTCAGAAGATTGCTTTTTATCTTCTGCGTATATATAAAACAGAGGAGATTATAGCTCCAAACAGTATTGGTGCTAGCCCTAAGATGATCCAACCCCAAACATTTGGTAAGGATACACCACAATCCCAACAGGGTAAAACAGGATCTATTGGAGGATTTAATGGCAGGAAATTGAGTAATAATCGGTTGAGACTCTGTATTTCTTGAAAATCTTTCCAATTGTCATAATAAGACATTTTTACATATGGAATTTGTGCTGACCTGTCTTCATCTGAAGTTATATTATAATAAAAAATCACTTGGGTTCCGTTCAATATCTGTGAGACATTGAAAGTAAGATAACTTTCTGTCATGTAGCCATAAGTTATATTTGTGGCTGTGAACTCATTTTCATCAGATGATTGCATTGTTGAATTAAGAGTAACATTTTTGTTGGTGAGGGATCCGAAATCACAAGAAGTAAATCTTAGTGCATTAACCTCGTCAGTAAGGTCTAATGAGATGTTTACATCTGTAATTGTATAGTTAAAGAAGTTTTTAACAATAATTCCAATAGTAATGTTTTCTCCTTCAATAGCTTCACGAGTAAGGTACTGTTGATCCAATATCAATACTTGATCCTCTGGTATTAAAGCATTTGTTGGTAGAATAAAAATAGGTGTTACTATGAGTAAAATCAGTGGAATTATTAGTTTCATCTTATTCATTTTTTTTTCTCCTTGAATGCATAAAAAGACTTTATTTTTAACTTTAACTCTTTATGTCTTAAAGAAATCAATGAAAAGAATCA
>DAOVRE010000052.1 GCA_030628305.1 Candidatus Heimdallarchaeota archaeon
CTCACTTACTCCCTTATTAATGGTACATCCGCAGAAATATTAGATGTTACTTTAACCCAAATACTTGATACTTATGTTGTTTCAGTTTCCATTAACAGCAGTATCGTTCCTGTTCAGAGTTATTTAATAGAGCTTACTTTCTATAAAAATGGCTATGAGAACCAAACTTGGATAATAACAATAACCGTAATCAATCGCCCAACAGCTATTGATCCTTCTTCTCAAGATCAAACCACCATTAATACTGAAGAAACTGGTGAATTCACTATCATCTATGAGGAGGCAGATAATACTACCTTTATCGGTGGTGCTGAACTTAGTTATAATATTACTATTGGTACCTCAACAGAAATATTGGATGTTGTTTTGACTCAAATACTTGATACTTATGTCGTTTATGTTTCCATTAACAGCAGTATTGTTCCTGTTCAGAGCTTTGAAATAGAGCTTACTTTCTATAAACATGGTTTTGAGAATCAAACTTGGATAATAACGATAACTGTATCGATTCATCCAACAGCTATTGATCCTACTTCTCAAGATCAAGACACTATTTATGCAGATGAAGATAGCGAATTCATAATCATCTATGAGACCATAGAAGGGGATTTCATCTCTGGAGCAGATTTTGAATATAATATTATTAATGGTACTGCAGCTGAAATTCTATCAGTTACCTATTCTCAAAGAACTGATCACTATGTTATTACTGTAATTTTTAATGAATCTCTAATAGCCGGAAATAACTACACCATAGAGCTTATTTTCTATAAACATGGTTATGAAACTCAAACATGGATCATAAACATAAGTGTTTATGAAAAGATAACCTATGATATTGATGTGGAAATAGTTGGCACCGTCCAACAATTGAATACCATACAATTTCAAATATCTTTAACGAATCTCTCCTTAGCAGATCTTCAAGCTTTATCATCAGTAGATATCAAATATGCCCCATCACCTGTAGGTGATTTTGTTACCATCGAATATACATTTGTCTTCGCAAATGGAACGAGAGTGACTTATTTAATACAAGTGGAAATAGGAAGTGATTACATGGGGTTATCTGAAGAAATTTATATTCCTTGGATGGTGGGAGAAGTATTCTACAAAGTCACTTATACACCAACTAATGGCGCTGTGATAGAGTCTACTGCTCTTAGCAACAATCCTGCTTTGCTTCCTATCTCACCTGATTTTGCTACTCTCATGACCTACTTATTCCAAGAATTTAGAGTATACATGATCATAGGTTTGGCCCTAGTGGCTATTTTATTCATATCGTTAACTGTTTATTTTGCAGCAATCAGACCTAAAAAGCAAAGAAGAAGTGCAAAGAAGAAACGATACTTGGATAAAATTTCAAAGGTTCTTACAAGTGTTCTATCATTGAGAAAAGTGATAGTAGTTCATAATGAAACTGGACTGCCTATTTATGAATGGGATTTGGGTGAAACCATGACCGTAGATTCTTCTCTCGTATCTGGCTTTTTGCAAGCTGTATCTGGTATGGGTGGAGAAATTAGTGGAGGCAAAGCTCAAGCTGTTCGTAAAATTGATTATGGCCAATTCTGCGTTTCAAGTTCATCAACTGAAAACTTAACCACTTATCTTTTTAGCACAGGTGATATCTCTGTTGATGTTGAAGAGGGTTTGACTAGTTTCATTACATGGTTCGCAAAGAAATTCCAAGGAACATTAGACGGACAATGGGATGGCGTTACTGATGTTTTTGAACAAGCTTCTAAAGTTATAATTGATAGACTCTCTGAAGACATCTTCATCTGGACTCTTCATCCTCTCTCTGTTAATCCTGTAAAAGAAAACGATGTTGCAAAGTTAGATAGTTTTAGCCAGAAACTCTACAAATTTATTAAGGATTATAAGGAAGTAACTATTAGCGTTTCGCTTGAATACTTCAATAAATCTCCTATTGAAGAAACACTTTCGAAACTCTTTGAACTAGTTGATAATACCTTCTTACTAAGAAAACGTCTAAGATAGGTGAAAAGAGTAAACATAAAAGGACTTTAGTTCATAATTTAATGGGTAATATGAACGAACAATCTACTTGGAAAAATTATGCTCTCCTTTTTGATATGGATGGTGTTATTCTTAGTTTAAAATCTAGGTGGATTGACCCATTGGAGGAAGTTATTTCAACAATCAAACCAGATTATGATAGAGCTGCAATTGAAGAAAAAAGCTCCTCTTTACTTTTGGTACATGGTGGTAGAAGCAGTACTCTAATGCTTAAAGGCATAATTCAAATTTGTCAAGTTTGTGGTCTTAATCGTCTCCAAACCGCAAGAGTGATGTTTCGTTTAGGTTTAATGCTCATTTCTAAAAAGAAGTTTAAAATTGTCCCCCTTAATGGAGTAATGGCTACCCTGCAATTTCTTAAAAACCAAGGATTCAGTCTAGCTTTAGTTACATCAGCATCAAGGACTACTACTCGCGCTCTGAAAAAATCTTTTCCTGATATTTACAATAAATTCGATTGTATTTACACAAGAAATGATGTTAAGTTAACCAAGCCTAACCCTAATCAACTCCTGCTCGCTTTGGATGCTCTCAATATAAATAAAGATAAAGCAGCAATAGTTGGCGATTTTATAACAGATATAATGGCAGGTAAAAGTGCAGGAATAAAAACAATAGCTATTTTAGGTGAGTATCCTGAAGTGAACCGGTTTCCTTTGGAAAGCGTAGAACCTCATATTATTGTCAATGATATAACTGAAATACCAAATATACTTCTCCAAATTTTTCATCCAAGCTTTCTAACTGTTTGAATTTTTGAAAAAAACATAAATAAGGAAAACTTCAAAAATACTATTGAAAGGGATTGTTAGACTGAAATGAAACGCAGCTTTAGATTTCCAGAACATTACCAATATCAATCTACGTCAGTTTGGTTAGAGGATACGGGTAGAGGTATATTCAAACTTGGAATAACAGACTATGCTCAGTATGTTCTTGACGACATTATCTCAATTTCTTTTCCTGAAACAGGATATCTTATAGAGAAAGATGAGGAACTAGTCTCAATTGATTCAATCGAAGATACTTTAGTTATAATTTCCCCAATTGGAGGCACTATCTTAGAAATCAATGAAGAGTTAAGACAATCTCCAGAACTCCTAAATGAAAGCCCACATGAGGATGGTTGGATTTTGGTAATTGAACTTAGCTCAGAAGATGATTTGGATCAATTGTATGAAATAAATGAAATCTTAGATCAACATCAAGAAGAACTCGCAGAAAATGACTTTACTGATGATGAAGATAATTTTGATGAAGAATCATATGAGGACTTAGAAGATTCTGATTCTGACTACTAAATTTGTTCATTAACTTTCTCAATTATCTTGAACTAGAAACTTTTATATAATTTTATGATAAAAAACATTAAACTAAACTTGATGGGGCGTATCGTGACTTGGAATTTCTACAACATCTTCTGAAAACCCCAAACTAAACAAGTTAACAGTAATTATTTTTTTAAACTATGTAGTTAGGAGAGGTAAACAATGAGTAATTTAGAAGATAAAGTAGCTTTACCACCTGAAGCTATCAAATTGTATAAAAGAATTAGTTCTTTGAAAGAAATTTCTATGAAAGAACTTGAGAAAGAAATGCAACTTGATCGCGGAAAAATGGAGTATCTTCTTTCTTTCTTAATTTCAAATGCACTTGTAGAACGAACAACAACAGTTAATCAGAAGTATATATTGACAGATGCTGGAAAACAAGCTGCAGAGAAAGGATTGATTGAAAGACTGATTGTAACTGCACTTTTGAATAAACAATCACTAAATTTCAGCGAACTAGCGAAAATCTTAGAATGCAATAAACAGGAAATGAATGCTGGCATAGGATATTTGAAGAAACTAGGATTACTTCAAATCATCCAAGGAAAACTGTCCTTGCTTGATGAAAAAATTGAAATCAACGAAGCTATGCAAGAAGTGTTAAAAGAGTTATCAAAAGGTAATGAAGTTGATATTACTCAACATCAAAAAGAATTGATTCAAAGAAATCTTGCGTTTGTTGAGGAAATTAAGGATTCAATTTTAAAAATCATAATACCTTATTCCAAGAGCAAATCGATGATTACAGAATCTATTGATAAAAGTCGCTTAACACCTGCAATGATAAGAAATGGATCCTGGAAGACAACAAAACTAAGATCTTACAATCTTGATGGTGATCCACCCAAATATTATCCTGGTAGAAAACAACCATATGCACAGTTTCTTGATGAAGTGAAACAAAAACTCGCTGCTTTTGGATTTCAAGAAATGCGTGGTCCAATAGTTGAGCTGGAGTACTGGAATTTTGACGCTCTCTTTCAAGCACAAGATCATCCTGCTCGAGAATGGTCTGATGTATATAGAGTTGCTAATCCAAAGCTAGGGAAACTTCCCAAAGAAAAGCATGTCAAACTCGTTCAAAAAGCTCATGAGTATGGATATGATACTGGAAGCAAAGGGTGGAGATACAAATGGTCTCCTGAGAAAAGTGCAAGACTAGTTTTAAGAGCACACGGTACATCAGTAAGTGCAAGAACTTTAGTTGGTCTTACTGTACCTTCAAAATACTTCAGTATCTCTCGATGTTTTAGACCTGATACTGTTGATGCAACTCATCTTTCAGAATTTAATCAAGCTGAAGGTATTGTTGCAGACCCATCTATAACATTCAGAGATCTGTTGGGAATATTGGAAACTTTTGCTCTAGATGTAGCAGAAACTGATAAGTTTTTGTTCAAACCAGATTACTATCCTTTCACAGAGCCTTCTGTCGAGCTTAGTGTCCGTGATCCCAAATTGGGCAACATTGAATTTGGTGGTGCTGGAATCTTTCGACCAGAAGTTGTTAGACCATTCGATATTGAAGTTCCCGTTATTGCATGGGGATTAGGCATTGATAGACTTTTCATGGTGAAATATGGAATAACTGACATAAGAGAATTATTTAGTCATAAAATGGAGTGGTTACGTTCAGCAAAGATGTCTTAAGGTGATACTATGGTTTCAATAAAAACAAGTTATACGAAGATGAAAGAATTACTCGGGAAAGATGTTACTATCGAAGAATTAGATGATCTTCTAGCATTTGCAAAGTCAGAAATCGATGACTATGTTGAAGAAGAAGACATGCTAGTGATTGACATAAAAACTAGTATTAGACCAGATCTATGGTGTCCAGAAGGAATGGTAAGGGAAATCAAAGGAATCCTTGAACAAGAAGCAGGAATTCCTGAATATGAGGTGAAGAAAAGCAATTATAAGGTAATTGTAGATCCAAAACTTGCAACTTCTCGTCCATATATTGCATGTGCTATAGCAAAGAATCTTAACCTAAATGATTATTCCATTAAACAGCTGATGCAACATTCAGAGAAAATTGATAACTCATATGGAAGAAAGAGAAAACGATCATCAATTGGAATGTATAATCTTTCAATGATCGAATCACCAATTGAATACAAGGTGATTGATAAATCACATAAATTCGTACCTTTGGAACATGAAGAAGAAATGGATTTGCCAACAATATTGGAAAAACATGAGAAAGGACATGAATTTGGTGATATTGTAAAAGGATACGGACATTATCCAATCCTTCTTTCAGCTAATGGAACAACTCTTTCCCTTCCTCCTGTGATAAATAGTGATGATGTAGGGAGAATAACAGAAGATACCAAAGAATTTCTTATTGAAGTAACTGGAACAAACTACGAAACAGTTAATGTTGTTCTCAATATACTATGTCAAAACATGGTGGAATGTGGTTCAGATATCTATAGCGTTGAGATAATCTACCCTCCTGAAATTAGAAAAGAAAATGATGTAACTCCTCTTCTGGAGAAAGAAACAATAACTGTTGATTTAGGTATGATTAACAGATATCTAGGTGTTAATCTAACTCCTGATGAAGTGATAGCGGCATTAAGGAAAAGAAGATTTGAATGTAAAGCAACAGGCAAGTCCGAACTTGAAGTAGAAATACCACCTTACCGAAAAGACATTTTACACTGGGTTGATATAGTAGAGGAAGTTGCAATAGCATTAGATTACAATAAAATTGGTGCAACAAAATTGGAGGTTATAACAACTGGGGGGCTTCAACCAGAAACTGAAAGCGAAAATAAGGTACGAAGCATTCTAGTTGGTTCTGGAGGGATTGAGATATTTTCCAATATCCTAACTGAACCAGAGATCTTGACTACGAATGTTAATTTGACAAAAGTAGATTTAGTCAAATTGCAAAATCCTGTTAGTTCAACATACAGTGTGCTTAGAGACAGACTCTTTCCTCTCTTAATCAATGTTCTATCAAAGAATACTCATGAAACCTATCCTCAATTAATTTTTGAGGTAGGTGAAGTAGTTAAGATTCTAGGTAAAAGAGTTCTAACACAGACTCATGCATCTTTTGGTTTTGCGGGAGCAGAGGCTAGCTTCGAAGATGTTCATAAGCGATTACACACGATGCTAGATTTGCTAGATACAGAGTACAAAATCGAACCGATATCACACCCAACTTTCACAGAAGGGAGAAGTGGTAAAATAATAATTGCTGAAAAAACATGTGGAATTATTGGAGAAATTCATCCTAGTGTGTTGGAGCTGAACCAAATCTGGGTTCCGGTTGTTGTCTTCGAAATCCAATTGCCCTCTATACCTACATTGAACTGTAAAAAGAAATTCACTGATTAATCGGAAGTTTTGTCTTCTTTTTTTTCTTTTCTGCTTTTTTCTCTTGTTTATCAAGCATTACTATCCTTTCCCAGACCTTATCCATGATTTTTTTCAATGCCTCACCACTCTCGGATGTTTCAATTATTGGGATTTTTGCTTTTGTTGCTTCTTCAACAAGATAAGTTTGAATATTCCTGATTTCAGAGAAGGCGTTAATATACCGATCAGGTTTCCTAAGTTCTACTTCTGTACCTCTTTCTTGGATTCTTCTTTTGTGCTCCTCTTTCTCTTCTAGATATAAGAGAATCAATATAACATGAGCTTCGTCCAATACAGAAGGATTCAGTATATTTGGTGCTAAGTGAACACCTTCAATGATTGAATTTTCCCTAGAATAAAGAGCAGTTTGAATTGCTGATTCGACTCCAACAATAACATGACGACATTGCTCCTCGTATCCTACTATCGACTGTCTAAGAATAGGGTTAAGTTTAGGTTTTAATTTTTTATAAGCTTCATAGCTGCTTGAATGAAGCTCTGGGATTAGTTTTGAGGAAATTGTTTGTCGAAGAACTTGTCTTATCATATCAGTACCTATAATATAAGAAATTTCCAATCTTTGGGACAGTTGTGAAGCTATTGTGCTCTTTCCAATACCTGGGACTCCTGCAAGCAAAATGATAATCGGTTTGTAACTTTGCCCCCCCTCAAATACGATATATCTTTCCGCAATTTTAGGGTCAATGCATTTAATTTCAGAAGTTATAATCTGAACTAGTTCTTCCTTACTTATAGGATCTGAAGATGCGCTAACAATTTGTTCTACTTTGCTCGCTATTTCAAATACGAGGTTGGGATCCATTCCAATAGAATGTAAAGAAGTTGACAATATGCCTTTTGAGAAATATTCGTATCTATCCTTTCTAAGTTGAATTTTGAGGAAATTTTCAGGTTGATCCGAATTCATGTTAACCCAAATTATTAATCACCTCTAATAATATAACTGTTTCTTCAAGGAAAAAGTTTTTTGAATATCTGTCTAATTTTCTTTCTTCTTTCTGAATCCGGTGCTTTTAAATAGGAATTTAGGTAGTATTTTAATTAGAGCTGAATTAAGAAAATAGAAGGAACAAGTTTATGGAAACAGAAACTAAAATATTCATTCAAGATAGAGATAAGAGGTTATTTTCTCGAGGAATATTAGCTAAAAAGCTTAGATTATTAGGAATTCCTTCTTCAGCTGGATATGAAATATCTATTGAAGTGTATAATGAGATTGCTAGACTTAAAGAAACAACCATTGAAAAAAATAGACTTGATGATATTGTTTTTGACATACTAAAATCCAGTAATAATAAGGAATGCGCAGATAAGTATATGCTTGTTGAAAAGTGGAAAGCATCAACCATGCCCTTGTGGATTCTTATTGCAGGTGCAATAGGCGTTGGGAAAAGCACTCTGTCGCTGAAGATTGCTGGTGACCTAGGTATTCAACATGTTATAGGGACCGATGTTGTGAGAGATATTTTGCGGAAAATATTATCAGTCGATGTCATGCCGGAATTGCATTCTCCCTCTTATAGTGCGTATAAAACTCTGAGACCAATTTATAGCAGTAGATTTGAGGAGGTGCTACTAGGGTTTGAAAATCATTCCAAATATGTTAATCTAGGTGTAGAGGCCGTTCTTTCTAGAGCTGCCACTGAATCCGTGTCAATAATAATTGAAGGAGAACACCTTTTACCTGCTCTGTTTGATGAAACTATCCTCTCACAACCAAACGTACTATATATGACAATTGCAATTCCAGATCCTCTGTTGCATAAGGAGAATCTAAGTTCACAGTACACAAAAGAAAGAGCTGATTTAATAAACCATTTTAATGATATAAGGAAAATACACGATCACATTGTTAATGAAACACGAATTCGAAAGTTGCCCGTTGTTGAAACAAGTAGGGATTTGAACCCACTAGATACTGTAAGAAAAATTGTTGTAGACAAAATCGTTGCTATGGTTACAACTAAATCATAATTCTTTAAAA
>DAOVRE010000157.1 GCA_030628305.1 Candidatus Heimdallarchaeota archaeon
CACTGTTCTTGCCAAATTATACTCAACAACAAGGTTACTTCTCTTTAGCGTGGAATTTTGCTACTATCGTTATGCTAGTTGCACTTTTTGCTGAATCTCTGCTCCCTGCTATATCTGAATCATACCATGCGAAGAAAAAAGCACTAACTAGATATTATACAATGAGTTCTATAAAATGGAGTTCATATTTCGACTGGTTCTTAGTTGCAGCTCTAATTCCTATTGGTTGGCGATTTATTATCGGTGGAGCAGGTGCGGAATGGGCAGCGGCAACACCATTGATCGTCTGGTTCCTTATCTTCCATGCAATAGGATATTTCTCCTGGCTAGGGGACTGGATGCTAGCTGGGTCAGATCGTCCTGGTTGGGCTGCAATAAGTTGGATAATCGAACAAGTAATTAGAATAGGTTTGCTTTTCGTTTTCATACCCCTATATGAATTCTTCAGCATAACCTTTGGTTCCCCAATGGTTGCGATAATGTTTGCGTATTTCCCCGCATTAATTATTAAGAATATCTTCATGTGGTGGAGTATAAGGCGTGATGATTATTTCAAATTCAAATGGAAAGATTTAGCGTGGCAAGGTTTTATTGCACCTTTAGGTGCCGCTGTAGTAATTTGGGGTATTTTGGAAGGATTGTTTTCCTTAATTTGGCAAGGAGAAATCATAACTTCTGTACTTATCCTTCTTATCGGTACTCTTGTTGGTATGTACATTTTCGCCTTCTTTGCTAGTTTGTTTGGTGCTTTTGATGATAATACATTAGCAGAGTTTAAACGAGCAACAGAAATGGCTAAAGGGTTGAAATTCATGGCCAAACCGCTATACTTAGTATCGAAATGGGGAGCAAAAATATCTCCATTACATAATAAATTCCCCATGACTATTTTTGATGAGGCTCAAGCTGAAGCCAAACAACTTACAGAAGAGAAAACAAAACTAATGATATAATTTTCTCTTTTCTTTTTATTTTCTTGTTTTTAATGCAGATTGTATTGTTCGTTTCACCCATTCTTCTGCTTCAGAATCTTTAAGAATTTCTTCGCAATATTCCCAATGTTCTCCAGCAATCAGCCCCATTAAAGATATTTTCTTGAATTTTCTTGGTTTATTGGGTGTTGAAGTAAACATAGAAAGAAGTCTAGCGGCTTTTTTCTTCAGCATCATTAAGTCCATTGTACTATCGAGTGGGATTTCATCATCTTGAAGCGTTATTGCAACATCATAACTAGAAGTATTAATTGTAGCAAATTTTGTTAAAGCCAAGAGCGAGTAGTTTCTTATCCAATCAATTCTTGAAGACGTTAAAGCATGATTGTATAATGAAGCTAAATATCCATCCTTGATTAGAGACTTTAGAGCAGACCTTCTTGCTTCATCACCTAAAGAGGGTGTTGAAATAATTTTATCGAATTTACTACAATCCATTAGCATACAATATTCTTTCTTTCAAATAAACTTTAGCAAACTGTTGCGTGAGAAAATTTTTTAACTCATATACCCAGAAAAGTTTTAATGGACTCCGTTACCCATGGAAGTATATCTGTATTAATTGGTTTTATATTCATTCAATTTTACGATGTCCCACTTTGGTTGCTTCTAGTTGTAATGTTTGTTTTCGGTGTTCTTGTAGACTATGATCATGTTTTCTATTATAAGAGAAAGCATCCCGAGATTAAATTATGGAATCTTCCTCAACTGATTAAACTTTATTTTAAAACAGTAGATGAAAGAGATGAGTTCATTTATCATACTTGGTTGCATGAACCATTTGGTGTTCTAGTAGTCTGCGGAGTCAGTTCTCTCTTCTTTTGGTTGATCAATATTCCTGAATTAGCTATTTTGGCGAGTAGTTGTTATGTTGCACATTATCTTGTCGATTTAATATCAGGAAAAATGAAACCTTTAGCTCCTTTCTCAAATAAAGTTACAATCGACCTCAAAATTCTACCAGCAAATGCTTTCACAATTACTGGGATTGCTTTAGGCACATTTCTTATTGCACTTGTTATCTTTATTGCATTTAAACCTTGACAGAATCAACTCCTCGATAGATTTTTAATTTCTTGATAGACTGTACACCTAATGTCTAATGAGTTAATAGGAAAAGTACCGTTTTGGATGGTTAAATTCGCTTTGAATAATGTCATCAGAAAGAAAATGATGCAAAATAATGAAGTAGTGCTACCAGAAGACGAGTCTAAATGGAAAAAAATGGGTAAACTATCTTCTAGTAAAGTTCGAAAATTTGATTTTCAAGCAGCGTTAGGCGACGGGGAATTTCACATAAAATCTATTGATAATGGGGTTCTAAACATTCGAATCTCTAAACAGCTATCCAATATCCCGCAAACTGATGCTGTAATTCTAGACAATAAATCACCACCAACGTTGGTTGTGAAGAAAGAGGACGAAAAAATAATAATTACTCAAGAATCTGGTCCAACTGTGTTTATTGTTGCTACGATAGACAAAGAAGCTAGTGAGATTACTTTTGAAGATGGGTTTGGATTTCAGATTTGCAAAGAGGAATTTCCAAGTTACCACGAAGAAGATTGGTACAAAATCGAAAAATCACCTAGTGTAGCTTGCGAAAATTATTATGGTTTTGGTGAGAAGGGTGGTCCTTTGAACAAAAAAGGTGAAACTATCTCATTCTGGAATACAGATTCTTTTGCCTATAGTAACGATGATTTAAAATTATATCAATCCCAGCCTATCCAAATAGCTGTTCGATCAAATGGTTTCTGTTATGCTGTTGTTTATGATAATCCTAATCGAAGTCAAATTGAAATTGGTGACGATGATGATTGTTCAACAAAATATTATGTTAATGGTGGCGGTATAAATTATTATATTATTGTTGGTCCTACAGTGTCCAAGGTATTTAGAAAACTAGCCGATTTACTCGGTAAAGCTCCTCTCCCCCCTATTTCAGCTCTTGGACATCATCAAAGTCGGTGGTCTTACTATCCTGAATCAGAGGTAAGAGCTCTAGCTTCAGAATTCAGAAACAGGAAAATCCCTTGTGATTATATTCATTTAGACATTGACTATATGGATGAATATAGAATATTTACCTGGAATAAGGAACATTTCCCAAATCCAAAGAAATTGTCAGATGATCTATTTAAGCAAGGTTTTCGTTTGATGGCAATGATAGATCCAGGAGTCAAAGTAGATCCAAATTATAAGATTTACAAAGAAGGAATCAAAGGAAAGCATTTCTGCTTAAATCCTGATGATTCGGTATATGCTGGTCCTGTATGGCCTGGTGATTGCCACTTTCCTGACTTTACTCAAGAAACAACACGTGAATGGTTTGGTAGTCACTTTAAGGCATTAACTAAGGTAGGCGTTAGAGGTTTTTGGATTGACATGAATGATCCGTCGGTGTTCAATGATAAAGGAACAATAGATGATGGTATTATACATCCTGGAGAAGGAGAACCTCGTTTACATAAAGAAGTACACAATGAATATGCACATTTAATGGCTAAAGCAACTTATGAGGGTTTACAAAAACTTCTACCAAATAACAGAATTTACATCAATTCTAGGTCAGCATATTTAGGGACTCATAGATATGCGGGGACATGGACAGGAGACAATGTTGCAAGTTGGAAGCATTTGCAACTATCTATACCCATGATGTTGAATATGGCTGTTTCCGGACAAGTAATGATTGGTCCAGATATTGGGGGTTTTGCTGGAAAACCTGGTGCTGAACTTCTTATCCGCTGGTATCAAGCTGGGTGTTTATACCCATATTTCAGAAATCACACAATTAACAAAAAGTGCTCCCAAGAACCTTGGGCTCTTGGAAAAAAGGCAGAAAAAATTATCAGACGGACTATCCAGTTAAGATATTCTCTAATGGTTTATATCTATAATAGCATAAGACAAACTTGTTTGACTGGTATTCCAGCTTTTCGACCATTGTGGGTAGATAATTCAAAGAATCCAATGGCACATATTGCTGAATGGGCAGAAACTGAATATTTGTTCGGGGATAAAATGCTTTTAGCTCCTATTCTAAAGAAAGGTAGAAGGAAAAGAGAAGTTTATCTTCCCCAAGGTAAGTGGTATAGTTTCTGCGGAAAACTTCTTCTTGATGGTGGAAAAGTGCATGAAATTGATGTACCTTTAGATGTAGTGCCGCTATTTGTCAAAGAAGGTTCTATTATACCTTATATTACAGAACCTATTCAACATACGGGAGAAATTTACAAATCAAAAATTTCTCTTAGAGTGTATCCAAAAGATTCGGAAGCTGAAGGAGAAATCTATCTTGATGATGGAGACTCACTCGAGTTTAATAATGGTGATTATGAAATTGTGAAAATTCAAGCAGAGGAAAAAGCTGGAGAAACATGGTACTTCAATATTAGCAGAGAAGGGAAAAAGAAGAAATATATTGAAATTGGCGAAATAACAATAATGGGTGAAGAGAAGTTAAATTATTTGGTATTTGAGAAATAAAACTCTAATCCAAGTATTTTCTTGCTGTTCTCCAATTTATTTTCTTAAATGATTCTGCATATCTTACATAAGCCATTCTACCTGTCATTAACATCCCTGTACAATCTCATTCTATTATTAAAAAAACCACTATTATACAAAAAAAGAAAGGATTCTTCAGAATCCATAAAGCACAGCGTATTTTTCCTTCAAGAAATCAATAAGGTATTGAGGAGAGGGATGCTCACCAGTTACAATCTTTATAAGTTCAGGAGCATCGTAGAGATTTCCTTTCTCTTGGATGTTGGTTTTCATCCAGTCCAATATCGAAGATACATCCCCGCTCTCTAGTTTAACATTCCATTCTGGGATGTCCTTAGTCAATTTATTGAAGAATTGAGCAGCATAAACATTACCAAGTGAATATGTTGGGAAATAGCCGAAGGTTCCTCCACTCCAGTGAATATCTTGGAGAACACCA
>DAOVRE010000255.1 GCA_030628305.1 Candidatus Heimdallarchaeota archaeon
CTTACATTCAAGAAGATTAAAATCCAATCAGCTCTTATTCCAAATACAGAAAATTAAATGGTTCCTATTTTATTTTCTATCGAATAGAACTAAAACGGATAACGAAAAGATTAAAAGTTGTATAGAGGGATTTTGCTCACTTATAAAATAATAGAATAATTGGTGTCTTATTATGCGTAAATCCAGAGGTTACCGACACGGAACTCGACATCTTCTTCGAAAGAAAGTAAGAGAACGCGGTATGCGTTCATTAGATTATATATTACATGATTTCAGTGAAGGTGATGTTGTTGATGTAATATTAGATTCTGCAGAACATAAAGGAATGCCACATAGGCGATTTCATGGAAAAACAGGAAAGGTTCTAAGAAAGCAAGGCAAAGGTTATGTTGTAGCCATAAAACAAGGTCGTGCAATTAAACAAATCACCGCAAGAAAAGAACATTTAAGGTTAAGTCGTTCTGTTATCCAGACAACAGAATAAAGGAGTGATATTCATGCCAAGAGACGTTCTAGATAAAAAACCATTAACCATTTCTGAAGCAATGAGAATTCTACAGCAGAGGAGTGAAGAATCCGAACTCTCATATTGGCAACGTGTTGCTTATGAGCATGCAATGCAAAATGCACGGATAGAGCCAGAAGAATCTAGGGAAATTCTTGAAAAACTTCTAAAGGAATTTGATTTATCTGAGCTTTCAGCATTTACAATTGCAAATATTCTACCCCCATCCCCTGAAGAATTAAAAGATATTCTTCAGAAAGAGCCAAAAATGCTAACAGACAAAGAAGTCAGTAAAATGTTTGAAGTCATAAGACCCTACATTGTTAAATTTAATAAGGAGAAGTAGAACGCCAAGTTTTTTGTTTTAAATATATATAGGAAAACCTTTTTTGTGTTTGTACTTATTTATGGTGAGAGTATTATGGTAACTGAAAGAAATCCTGAGAAAAACAGGCGACCAGATAAGGCTGGAAGTAGTGATGAATTCATTATTGGTCCTGTAATTCACGTAAGACAATCAAAAAAACTTGAAAATAAAATTATAGTTTTGGATTATCTACCAGAAGGCAAGGGTTTTGGACAAACAAAACAAAGAGAACCGATAATACAAGGTATTGGAACAACTTGGTTTAGCATCCTTGAAATAACAGCAGAAAGACGAGGAGACTTCAAACAACTAGATGAATACAGTGTTCCTAAAGGAGTTGAGAGTGGTCCTTTAAAAAAGGTTAGACGACGAATTTCTATAAATGAATTAACAAACACTGGTCATCAAATTATAGATGAAGCTGTTCTCAATATTATTAATAAGAACGAAAAGCGTTTTGTCTCATTCTTTAACAAAGCTCAACCAATCACTAACCGTATTCATTCTCTACAACTTATTCCGGGTATTGGCAAGAAACTAATGTGGGAAATCATTGATGATCGTAAAAGGTTGCCTTATCTTTCTTTTAGTGATATTGAAGAACGTGTTAAAATATCTGATATTCGCAAGATGATAACAAATAGGATCATGCAAGAATTAGAAGAAGAACAGAAGCATCGATTGTTTACTGCTAGTTCCGAACCCAATCCAAGAAGATAGACTCTATATGGTTTGAGCTATGGATTGCTGGAAATCTTCATCCGAATTAAGATCATACGTTATCAATAGTCTTAACCATCTAAATATCAAACCATCTCAACAAAAAGGTCAAAATTTTCTAGTTAATTCCAATATTATTAATTTTCAAGTCGCTCAATCCAACATTTCTTCTAAAGACACAATTTTAGAGATAGGGGGGGGATTGGGTAACTTAACTCATTGTATAGTTAACAAAGTTAAGAAAATGTATGTAATTGAAGCAGATCAAACATTAGCAAAATTTCTAGATGATACTTATGGTTCTGCATCGAATTTCGAGGTTATTACTGGTGATGCCGTAAAAATAGATTTTCCAACATTCACCAAATGCATTTCAAACTTACCTTATCAGATATCCTCTCCAATTACTTTTAAGCTTCTAAGACACAAATTTGACTTAGCTATTCTCATGTATCAAAAAGAGTTTGCTCAAAGGTTTTTTGCTAAACCAGGATCTAGAGATTACTCTCGTTTATCTGTCATGATAAATCTGAAAGCTAAGTGTAAATACCTCAAGACCATTAAACCATCATCATTTTTACCAGCACCAAAAATCCAATCCTCACTAGTGGCCATCCAGAAGAAGAATGAAAAGCTAGTTGAAGATGAAACAGGTTTCAGTCAATTTGTTACTCTTCTCTTCTCTCACAAGAAAAAAATTGTTAGGAGTGTTTTATCTAATACATTAAAGAGAAAAGTGAAACAATCAAATATAAGAATAAATATTGCTTTAGAACCTGATAAGTATAATGAACGAAGGATATTCACTCTCTCCTTAGAAGAGTTAATTTATCTCTATAACAATTTAAAAATGAAGATAGGCGAAGATCTGTGGTCAGATATAATTTCCCAGAATACAAATTAGAGTTAGATATACCAGAAGAAGTATACTTTCCCGCAGAGGACACTTTTTTTCTTATTAGAAATTTGCATCTAAACGAGAATATTAAATCAGTTTATGAGATTGGAGGAGGTTCTGGAATCATCTCCATTTTTCTTGCTAAAAACTTTGAAAAAGCTAGTTTTCTCGTATCAGACATATCATTGACTGCAACTAAGATGATTCAGTCAAATTGCAAGTTAAATGAAGTTAATAGCCAAATAGATGTAGTATGTATGGATAAACTGAATGCTATACGATATCTCTCACCAGACGTAATCATCTGGAATCCACCATATCTTCCGGAAGATACAGAAACCAAAAAACTCCCAATTGCTGATAAATTAATGCTTACAGGGGGAAAAAGAGGATATGAAGAGACATATGATTTGATTATTTACCTTCAAAGCTCTAAAGCAAATACGTCACTCTATACCATTTTCTCCTCAATTGCTTGGGATGAAGATAATTTTGAAGAGATCTCTGAGAAGGGAGTTCATCTCGAAATAATTAAAGAATTGAAACTGTTTTTTGAAAAACTATATTTAGTTAGATTTGATTTTGGTGAATATGATGGATAAGGAAATCAAAGGAGTAAATTGTAGCATCATTTTAATTGAGCCAAAAGTCGAAGGCAATATCGGGGCAATTGCAAGAGTTTGTAACAACTTCAATGCAACTGAACTGGTCCTTATTTCCCCACAAGTAGATCATTTGTCAGAGGAAGCTAGAAACAGAGCAAGACATTCTAAGCATTATTTGGAAAATGCAAAAATATTTTCTGAATTTCAAGATGTAAGAGACAGTTTTTCGTTTTTGATTGGAACATCAACAAAAGCAGGTAAAACATATAATGTTTATCGCCAACCTGCTTTTTCATGGGAATGGACAGATGAAAAATTTTTGTTAAGCAGCAAGATTGGTATCGTCTTTGGAAGAGAAGATAGAGGGCTATCTAATGAAGAATTGCGTTTGTGTGACTATCTTGTAAGCATTCCAGTTCCAGGAGAACAAA
>DAOVRE010000194.1 GCA_030628305.1 Candidatus Heimdallarchaeota archaeon
AATGTCGTCTGCCATCTATTATAAATCGCTGAACGCCACTTATGAATATTGCGTATTCTCCCATATAGATTTTAGACTAAGAAAGGACTTTTAAATTTCAAAACTGTATTTAATAATGCAGATGTATCAAGTTATAGCTCAACGGGATGACAAAATCGGATATCATATTCACATGTCAGATATACCGAGTAAGCTTACCGAAGACTCAATTGTTTTCATGCCCGAGTTATCCACAAAACACCTGCCTCATGTGAAATATGTTTCTAAATATACTCATAAGACAGGAGACATTATTATCAAACTAGTAAGAAGTGATGGTAATGATCCCTTCGGAAGACCAAAGGCTCACTCTCATGGATTAGTTATCCCTTCAGAAGAATATAATCTCAATTCCCTGTTATTTTATTCGTCACCTTTAGTCGATACAAATCATTTTGACGAGACATTTGACGAGCCGCAATTTCTGGATAGTAGTTATTTCAGAAAATCAAGAAATAATATTCTTGAAGTATTGGACTTGAAGGATATTCGAGAGCTAATAGTTGCAGCTATGATTGATCCAAAAGTCATACTAAAACCTAATCTAGAACAGAGAGAATTGATAGAATTAGCAAGTCTATTAGATAAATCAATACCATTTGAAGCATCATATAACTTTTCTTTATTAACATATTCAGACCAAAGCTGCAACCAACATTTAATACATAATATCCTCTATCTTTTTGACAAAAATGAGAAAATAGATAACAAAATAATAATCAAAAATAGAAAACCAAGGGTTGAGAAAATAGCTAAGGAAGAAAAGGACTATCTTGATGATTACATAGAGCTGATTATCGAAGAGAACTATGAAAGAATTCTAGAAGAACATGCAAAATGGGTAATAGGAATGAATTATAACGATCATAAGGAATTACAAAAGGGTTTTACTAAACGCTACCAACTTGACATGCCTTTCTCACGTAGGAACAAATTCCATGCACGTTTGGTAGAATCACTTTCTTATTTTGATTAATCGTTTTTGTATTTTATTAAGCATACAAAATATGAGCTGAAAAATACTTAATTGAGTAGTATCTAAGATTTGTGATTATGCATATACTTCGCTGAAACATCCGCATAAATCAAATTTCAATAATGTGTGGATTGCGCTTTTTTAGTTAAAGGATAGTTTTTCTACCCAAGTTCTGTTGACGGGTTCGAAAACAACCTGAAGCAGAAGAATATTTAGGTCCTTTCTAAGTATTGTATTTTAGAAGTACATTTTTGTACATTGCTGTACAGTTCGCTTCTGTTAAGTTTGAAACAGCTTTTATCATTCGTTTACTAATTTGTTCTATGCTTTGTTTGAGTTTTTCTCTGATTTCCATCATAGATAAACTGGAATACAAGAATTTGTAACCCCCTCGTTCAAGGGTTATTTTATCACTCCTTACAAAACCAATCGCAAGTAATTTTTTTATTGATCTCGAGATAGTTGCTCTATCTTTTGGAATCACATCTGTTATTCCTTTAATGTCCACTGGTTGACTTTGGTGAACACATGAGAGCACCTCAAGCTCATTATCAGTTAGTGCATGAAAAGCTTTGATTATATCAAAACAGGTTATATCGTCTGAGTCAAAAGAAGATAGGGAGAAAGACATTTTATTCATCTCAGAAAGTAAATGTTACATCAGCTTCTAGTGCTTCAGTAATGAAGTACATTCCACCAACTACATCATCAACTTCATCTATAAAGTCTTCTTTGGTTAACCCGTATCTTTCAAGTGTTGGACTGCAAACGAAGATTTTTACTCCAAATTCTTTTACTTCCTGAACTGATTCTAAATATGTTTTCTTACCAGCCATGGGAACAATACGCTCGGCATTGCCTTTTTTCAAAAGCAATCCACCGGACATAGTATAAACCATAGTGACTTCAGTGTCAAGAGCAGCACCTAAACTAGCTAAGTGTAAAGGTGGCTCTAGTCTATCAGGATACTGCTCACCAAACGTAACCATGATAAGAATTTTTTGTACCAATTGTTTCACCTAGATATAGAGTGTTATATCTGCTTCAGAAGCAAATTCTAACATTGTTGCAGCTCCACCGACAGTACACTCGTCAATAAGATCTTCTCTCTTAAAACCCATAACATCCATTGTCATCTGACAAGCTATTAGGTTAACTCCAGCTTCTATTGAAAGATCCATTAGTTCCTGTAAAGTTGCGACATTTGCTTTTTTCATCCAGCTTTTCATCATCATTGTAGCCATTCCTGTCATTCCTGGTAACATACCAACAATTTGTGGAATGGGCATGGGCATAGCAGTTTCTCCTGCTGGAGTGATCTTTATTTTTTTCAAATTATTCTTCTTCAGCATATTTAATCCGAAGAATGTGAAGAAAATACTTACTTCATAATCCATTGCTGCTGCTGTAGATCCTAATATCAAAGATGTGTAAGCACCTGGTATGTCCCCTTTAGAAGCAATGAGCATTAATCTTTTCTTTTTTTCTGCCATTTTAATTCCTCATTTATTCATTTAGCTCTTTTAATCACATAGCGATAAACGCTACCATCTACAGATTGTTCTACTAGTTCATTTCCTGTAGATCTTGTCCATGCTTGAAAGTCATTCTCTGATCCTGGATCAGTGGCTAGGATTTCCAAGTATTCACCAATTTCTATTCCAATAATAGCTTTCTTAGTTTTTAGAATAGGAAGTGGGCAACTCATATTTCGTGCATCAAGTGTTGCTGATATTTTTATTTCTGACATAATTTTCACCTTATAGATATCCCTTAAGTATAGCTTTGAAGTAAGCAATTTTGAATGCTTTTTTTACTAAACCATAAATGAAGAGATTGTGTAAACCAAACTTCTTTGGTGGGTATGCGTAACTAAAGAAGAGTAATAGAGAACGTCTTGGAGATGTAACAACAAAGCATATGGTAAAACCATCGTATTTCTCTGTTGGTTCTTTACCTTCCATCTCTAGAAGAAGATTTTTTGCAACTGTAGGTGCTGAGAAGTGAGAAACTGCACCTGATTTTGAAACTGGTAGGTTTGTACAGTCTCCAATAGCATAGATGTTATCATGATCTTTGACTTTTAGAGTGATTCTATCTGTAGGAACAAAACCTTCTCTGTCTCCTAATCCTGCGTCTATAATTACTTTGTGACCTTCATGAGGGGGAATTAGAACAAGTAAATCGTAATCTATTTCATCTCCTTCAAGAGATACAATTTTATTATTTTCCTTATCAACTCTTTCAAAATTGAAGAATTCTACAAATTCTATTCCTCTCTTATCGTAGAGTTCTTGTATTTTTGCTGCGACTCTACGTTCAGGGTAAGGTCTTAAAAGAGGGTAGAGAAACTTGATTGTAGATTTATCTCTAATTTTTCGTTTTCGTAGATATCTATCAACCATAAACGCGAATTCCATTGGTGCAGGGGGGCATTTATAGGGTACTGTAGATGGAGAAATTACTATTGTTCCTCCATTGAAGTTTTTCAAAGCTTCTCGGAGTTCTATCGTTGCTTTAGTTAGGTAGAAATGATGAACATTCTCCTTTTCATAGGCACCAACCTTCTCTTCAGCCATACGAGCGCCAGTAGCTAAAATCAAATAATCATAACGAATTGTTTCACCGTTTGATAAATCTACAGACTTGTTTTTTGTATCAATTTTAGTCGCTAAAGCAGGAATGTGTTGAACTCTTTTTCTCAAGACTTTTCTGATTGGGATGTGAAATTTTTTCAAAGGATCCTTTTTAAAACTCCAATATAGATAAAATGGTTCATAGACATTGTCTTCACGAGGTTCAATGAGAATAATACTAACATCTTTTCGTTTGGTTTTCATGGAAATTTTGTTAGCAACATTTATACCACTAAAACCCCCACCAACTATAACAATTCGTTGCATAAAATTCCCTCTAGTGTAGCTTCTTGACGATGTAACGGTCATAACCGTTCTCGTTTATAATCTCAACAAGTTCATGTTTTGCCTTGTTTATCCATGCAGGAACATCATTTCGTGTTCCTTCATCTTCACTTAGTAGCGAGAGAAATTCGCCAACTTCAGATTGACGAATCGCTTTAATTAACTCCATCATTGGTCCTGGGCAGAAACTGCCGCGCGCATCTATTTCTATTGCAATATCGTATTCGGTCATAAACATTCACCGTTGCTTTTCGCTTATGGAACATCTCTGCACAACCGATATTTAAGCGTTTTTCTTTGACACAAATACATAAGGGAAAAAATGTAAGAAGAAAAAGAAGACTAGCTTCTCTTTCTTTTCAATAATACAACAATAACGATTGAAAGAGTAGTCAG
>DAOVRE010000201.1 GCA_030628305.1 Candidatus Heimdallarchaeota archaeon
ATTTTTTTGTAATTATGGTGATAAATTATGTCAATAAATAGTGAAGATAAAGAAAAACAACTAAGAGTAAAAGAGGCTCTTCAACGAGATGTAGGAAGAGGAATAATAAGAATATCTCAAGATGTAGCAGATGAACTAAAAATTGGTACTGGAGACATAGTCTGCATCGAAGGGGCAAAGAAGACTTATGCTAGAGCATGGAGAGGGGATCCAGAAGATTTTGGAAAAAATGTAGTTCGTCTTGATCGTATGATAAGAATGAATGCTGAGATAGGTATTGATGAAAGAGTGACAATTACAAAATCATCAGCTCAAAAAGGCAGAAAAATAGTGTTTGCACCTACTGAAAAAATTCATGTTCAAGGTTTAGAAAAGTGGTTGAAACAAACATTAGAGGATAGAGTGATAACAACTGGAGATATTATACCAATAGGTCTTGGAATGTCCCGTAAACTCTATCTTGGTGTAGCGTCTGTCACTCCTACTGCCGATGCTGTCATCATGACGTCAGAAACCAACATACAGATTAGTGACAAGCAATGGGAAGATATCAAGGCGCGAGAAATTGAGAGACTTTCATATGAAGACATCGGTGGTCTTTCTGAAGAGATATCAAGGATTCGGGAAATGATAGAATTACCACTTCGTCACCCAGAACTATTCAAGAGATTAGGGATAGAACCTCCAAAAGGAGTGCTGTTACATGGACCACCAGGAACAGGAAAGACACTTCTAGCCCGAGCTGTTGCTAATGAAACTGAAGCGAATTTTTATGTACTCTCAGGTCCTGAAATCATGTCAAAATTCTATGGGGAATCAGAGCAAAAACTTAGAGATTTATTCAAGGAAGCATCAGATAACGCACCAAGTATTTTATTCATCGACGAGTTAGATGCTATTGCACCAAAAAGAGAGGAAGTAACTGGCGAAGTTGAAAGAAGAATAGTTGCTCAGATGCTTGCTCTTATGGATGGGTTAGAATCTAGAGGACAAGTAATTGTTATTGGTGCAACTAATAGAGTTAATGCGATAGATCCAGCACTGAGAAGACCTGGAAGATTTGATCGAGAGATAGAAATTGGCATCCCAGATAGAGATGGAAGGTATGAAGTCCTATTAATTCACACAAGAGGTATGCCAATTGATAAGGATGTAGATCTCAATCGGCTAGCGGATTTGACTCATGGATTTGTTGGTGCAGATATTTCCGCATTAGTCAAGGAATCAGCAATGCATTCTCTACGAAGAATGCTTCCTGAATTGAATCTTGAAGATGAGGAAGTGCCTATGGAAGTTTTACAAAAAATCAATGTTATTAATGAGGACTTTCGCAATGCTTTACGAACAATTGAACCCTCAGCCTTGAGAGAGGTTTTTGTTGAAATCCCAAATGTCACGTGGGAAGATATTGGGGGATTAGATGATGTAAAACAAGAGATGCAAAGAATCGTTGAGTGGCCACTTAAATTCAAAGAAATATATAAGGCAATGAATGCCAAATCACCTAAAGGTGTTTTATTATATGGTCCACCAGGAACAGGCAAAACTCTAATTGCAAAAGCAGTTGCACATGAATCTGAAGCAAATTTCATCTCAGTAAAGGGTCCAGAAGTTCTCTCGAAGTGGGTAGGAGAAAGCGAAAAAGCTATTCGTGAGATTTTCAGAAAAGCTAGACAAGCAGCTCCTTGTGTTATCTTTCTAGATGAAGTGGATTCTATAACGCCCGTTAGGGGAAGAAGTACAGATTCTGGGGCGACTGAGAGAGTAATTAGTCAGTTGTTAACTGAACTTGATGGTTTAGAAGAGCTGAGAAACGTTGTGGTCGTAGCAGCAACCAACAGACCGGATATGGTTGATCCTGCACTTCTTCGTCCAGGCAGATTTGACCGCTTAGTGCGAGTTGGTACACCAAACTTTGAAAGTAGAAAACAAATCTTTACTATACATCTTAAAGAAACGCCTTTGGCAGAAAATGTTAATATAGATGATTTATCGAGAGAAACTGAAGGTTTCACTGGAGCAGATATAGCAGCATTGTGCAGTGAAAGCAAGTTGATTGCAATAAAAAACTATGTTGAAAAGTTTGAGAATGAAATAGAAGAAAACAAGAAATTTGACGCTGAAAAATTAGATTGTAAAATCACTCAAGAAATTCTTCTAGAAGCCTTAGAGCAAACTAAACCAACTAAAGACAGAGCTGTTTCAGTCGGTAAAGACATGAGAAAAGATGAAGCTAAAAAGGATCTGGGATTCGTTTAATCCCTTCTTCTTTAGCTAAGATGTGATATAAATGCTAGGAACAGGTAATGAAAATAAAGAAACAGATGTTTTCGAATTATTAGAATTTCTTTCAAATAATACAAGGAGAAGAATTCTTGAACTTCTATCAGATGAAGATTTGTATTCATTCCAGATATCTAGAATGATGGACATATCACCTCGAATTATCGGAAAATATCTTGAGGAATTAGCAAAACTGGGTATAGTTTCCATTGAAGGAAGAAAAAGTGACAAAGGACCATTTCGTAAGTATGCAAGTTTGAATCAGGCTTTTTCTTTAATAATAGATGTGGGACAAAATACCTTTAATGTAAAATATTTACCAACCGGTGAAATTATAGGAAAAGAAAAAGATACCAGGATAGATAGAACTGAAGCAGCTAAAGAGAAAAGAAGAGCTGAATTTAGGAAGGAATTAAAACAAGAATCAGCGAAAATTCGGGACTTAATTTCAAAAAAAATAAGTGAGTTAAAAGTTCTGGATGAAAAAAGACAAGAGTGTGTTGAAGAGATCAATGATGCATATAATCGATTTAATCGCATAATCGAAAAAGTAGTTCCAAATTATCATGACCGTGAGATTTATCGAAGAATATTCAAGATAATTATTAACAGACCTGATAACAAAGTATCACTTTCTGAATTAGCTAGTTGGATGAGAATATGGAGAGGAGAATTACATGACAGGATTAAAATCCTCTCAAGTCAAACAGAATGTATAATAATTAAAAAAGATCGCCAAGGAGAAATTTGGTATTCTATCTAATATTTTTTAATATTAAAACTGAAAATCATTATGTATTAAATTGTCAGATGTACGAAATACAACTCTTAACATTGGATTTGATGATACAGACTCTTTAAGAGGTAGCTGTACAACTTTTTTAGCTCTTAGATTGGTAGAGAGAATATCCAATGATGTTGATTTCTTAGACTACCCCCGTCTTATCCGTAATAACCCAAATATACCATGGAAAACAAGAGGGAATGGTGCAATAGGATTAACTCTTAGTGTTGAAGAGGATTTAGTTGAATCTATCGTAGAGAGAGCGATAAATACATTAAATGAAATGTCTGAAGAAGACAAAAATACAAATCCTGGTTTGGTAATTACCAAGGGAGAAGTTCCTCAAGAATTGAAACAGTTTGCATATAAAGCACTAACTGAAGTCATATCAATTGCAACAGCTAAAGATTTTGTTGAAAAATTTTGTTTCAAACATTATACGATTGGAAATGGCAGGGGTTTGATTGGGGGTATTGCAGCTATTGGTAATACTTTACAGCCAGAAAGCGAAGATTTTACATATGAACTTTTAACATATCGACTACCTCAAAACATTAAGAAAAAAAGAGAAATAGATTACGAATCACTTATTCAAGCTGATAAAGAATACTCACCTCAAGTATTCAACAATATTGATGAAGAATCTAACAAAATTATTATTGCACCTGCTGGTCCAGATCCTGTCCTATATGGAATCAGAGGAGAGGAACCAACAATTCTTCTTGAAATGATGAAGAAAATAAAGACAAAGGAACAAATCAGCGCATATTGCATCTTTCGTACAAATCAAGCCACTGATCAACATTTTAAATATGCTAGTTCAGATTTAGTAAATTTCAACGTATTCAAGGGGGAGATAAAGGTCACAGAGAAACCAAAAGTAATTCCAGGAGGACATGTTATTTCTCACGGAGAATTACTAAACAACAAAGGCAAGGTAGATATTGCGGCTTTTGAACCAAGTAAAGGTTTCAGAGATATTGTTAAAAAACTTCTTCCAGAGGATAGAATTATGGCTTTTGGAGGTGTAAAATACAAAGAAGAATTCAAGGGGTTTACAATTCAACTAGAGAAATGTGAGATCGTGTCTATAGCTGACCATTTCAAAGAGGAATCTCCGTTTTGTCCTTCTTGTAATAATCGTATGATAAGTAATGGTTTAAACAAGGGATACAAATGCAGAAAATGTGGTTATAAAGA
>DAOVRE010000090.1 GCA_030628305.1 Candidatus Heimdallarchaeota archaeon
GACTTTAGGTGGAGCTATTATACACAGTTTTTTCTTTCGATTAAGCATTCTAAAGAAAGCCAAAAGGGAAAAGATGCTCCCGACGTGATCGAAGTGACCATGAGAGATTAGTATAGTGTCAATGTTATCGTAATGAGTTCTAGGAAGAGAGATAAGATCTCTAAGGATACCATCTCCTACATCCATTAAAATGTTGGAGCCTGTATCAATATCATTAACTAAAATTTGCGTAGCAACACCAGCTAAAGAGAAGAGGATTTTAACACGAAAATGCTGACCAATCCAATCCCAGCTAACAGTAATATCAGAAGGCATAAAGTACAAAGAAAAGGAAAGCAAATATCTCTTTCGATTTTAAAGAAATATTATTAATATAAAAGTGAAGAAAGAGAAGAAGAACAAAAAAAGAAGAGAAGTTAAGAAAAATTAACATCTAAAAGATAGAAAGGTTTTTTAGAAAAAGAAGGAAAGGAGAAGTAGCAAAAACAACACAAGCGGAGATAGCAAAGCGGCTATGCGCTAGTCTGCAAAACTATGGACCGGAGTTCGAATCTCCGTCTCCGCTCCATCTACTTCTATTCTACTTGAGTTTTTCTTTAGCGACCTGTTAGCAAAGCCGCAATGCCTCGCATACTATGAAGCTTTCTAACACTTACGTGTGTTTAGTTCTGCTTATTGGGTGTCCCCATACTCCTCGTATGCGGAGAGGAGCGATTTTTTAATTTTAATTTTATTAAACCTTTTTCTACTATATTCTTTGCTGCATTCGTATGTGAATTTACCTTTTTACCACATTTTTTACAAGGTGCAATGTCGTAATGGTTTCTGGGATCTCTGTCAATTATTCCTCCACAATTATGATGATATCTACTTGTTCCCCTTGAATTTACCCTTTCAAGCTTGATATTATACCCCAGTACTATTGATGCCATTTTTACTGCTTTTTCAAAAATGCTTGCGCTTTTAGGCATACTTTGAATTGCTTTTGCGAGTGCTCCCCTTTTACCTCTAGGATCAATTTCTATATCTTCCATGAAGAATACCTTACATTGACTCTTAATCATAACAGCAGCAAGAAAATGGGGGATAAGGTTTCTTATTTCTTTCACTATGTTTTTTTTTCGTTTGTGAATTCGATTGAGTTCTCCTTTTGCTTTATAATAACTTATTATTTTTTTTTGCTTAGCTTTACACGTTAAACTGAAATGTAGCTCTGGTATCTTCCTTTTGTCTAGCATCCCATATCTCTCAAAAAGAACTTTGAATCTCTTTGGCAATTTCACTTCATTCGATAATGCCAACATATGTTCTCCTAAACGATTCACATCTAAGCCTATGAAGTCAGTTTTTGGTGATTTAACGACTTTCAAGAACTCTTTTACTAATTTATAATTTAAGAAAACTTCTTCTGGTCCTTCGAGAAATGCATAAACACGTATCTTGTATCCTGGAGCTCTTTCACTTCTTATACTTAGACATCTGATTTTTGCTCCTCTGATTAAATACTCTCTTACCTTTTCTGAAATAACCAGTTTTCCAGTTATTCTTGGATGATCTTTGAGTGGAAATCCTAAGTCAAATTCTCCATCAGCTTTAGCTAAAAAAGTCATATGGTCATAGTTTCCCGGTCTCATCACGACCAATCTTTCTCCCATCATCAACAGTATCGGTATTCTCCCTTTCTTTTTTCTCTTAAATGGTGGCACAATTAATTTTTCAGATTGGGCTTTTTTTATCAAATCATGAACAGTCTTTCCAATATCTGGAAAGAGTGCGAAGACTATTGTCGTTCTTAAAGTAGAGAATAGGCTCCTGTTTTTATTACCCAAAGCGTTAGCTATTTCATCTCGTAATTTTTTCATACTCTTCCATCGAGAAGGATGAATGGTATTTATCCACGAAGTTAGGAAAGGTGCTATCACATTAGAGTTTGTTTGTAGTAGTCGTAGAGTCTTAACAAAATTTTCTGTTTTATTCAGTAATTCAGAGGTTGTTAAATCCCTGCATTTCTTCTTGAAACAAATACTAATTGATTTTTCTACTTCCTTTTGTGATAGAAGAGGTAATTGAGTGTTAAACTTCAAATTTGGAGGACAGATTTTATCAAATTGTCTTCTTAAGCCGTGGATAAAATTAATCACATATATACGTGAAACTTCCCACTTCTTAACAATATGATTCTCTAATATAGGACTACGACCAAAAACAAACCATTCAATGGCACGTTCAGGCATATTAAACAACATGTTAAAAAAATCAGCTGCTTTTCTCTCCTGATCTACAGTTATTTTGGCAGCACCGAAAAGAAGACAGTAAGCGCTTTTGGTGATGTTTCTAGAGTTCATAGTAACTTTAGATATCTCTGTGGTAGCAAATTTAGGGTTCTTGTGGTAATCTACTCTCGCAAGATTCAAAGCTGCTTGAACTGCTACTTTGTCTCTGATGATATCATCATGTTGAACCTGTAATCCTTTAATCCGTTGGTTAACTTCTCGTTCTAATGCTCTTCGTTCCTCTCTCGTTCCTGGAAACCTGATGCCCATCTGATAGGTGCGCACAACTAGATTTTGTTGTTTCACTACTTGAGAAGAAACGGAAGACATTCACCTTATTATCTTTAAATTGGTATATAAACGCGTATAAAAAGAAAGCATTAACTTGTTAAGAAGATGGAGATAAGGAGCTAACAAGAAAAATCATAATTTTGAGAATTATGTAGATTTTGTTTTGCTAGCTCCGATATAAGAAAGATATTACAATATAAAAGCACACAAAATTTTCCCAAACAAATCTTCCTCTCTAATTTGCTCATCATTATGAGAAAAATTCATCGAAAGCAACACCAGCCCAATCTATCAAACTATAGATAACTCCAATAATAACGGCAAAAATAAATACGGCTACTCCAATAAGCAGAATCTCTTCTAAGATTGGGCTTCCTCTTTTTTTCTTAAGTTTTAATAATTTGAGCCAATACCATAGCAACATTTTACTCATAAGTTGTTATCCAAGAATCTATTTAAACCCAGCAAAAGAAAAAGAAGAAATGGCAAATACAAAGAATTCCTTTTATCAAGATTATTTTATCCTCGTTTATAAATGAATTTGCGGATATCTAGATAGATTGAAAATTCGAAAGTTAAAGAAAATAATAATCATTCAGATAATGTTAATTGTTTTATCTAGTATTATTCTAGTAGGGCGTGGTTCATCTGTATTTGATTATAATCATCCCGAATATTCCTCTCTTATATCTCAACCTCTCATTTTTAATTATACTTCCACACCTCACACACAAGAATTTAACATATTTCTTCCATCATTAGAACTTAATTTTTTGAATTCCATCACACTCTTTTTTGATACATCTGGTTATGCGACATCCAGTGAGGGGGTTAGTGTTTCTTTTATTTCAGATTTCTTTGAAGTTGAATTCATAATTGAACGATTATTTCAAGATGGTTTTCTTTACAATCTTTCCCAGGCATTTACTTGCTTAGACACGTATTCTGGACCTATTAATCTTACAATAATTTGTGAAGGACAAACATCTTCCTATCTTCAAACTGGTAGTTTTACCATATATACTTCTACTGAAATATCTCCTGTAGAGGTTCCTCATCTAAATGATACAGTTTCTTTTCTCCCCTCTATTCCCAGCTGGTTGGATTTCCGCGGTAGTATAGCAATTATAGAGAAAAGATGCGTTGATACAGCTTTTTACTGTTCAGCTGATATAGAGAAAATTAATCTTACTTTATCTTTTATTACCAATGACTTTTCGGCTTATGAACGATATTTTGAGATTAGAAGAAACAATATTCTCATACTTACAGAGAACTTTTCTCCTGAAGAAACCAATGCAAAATCCTTCATCATTCCTGTTAGTGAAGGGTTAAACGTTATTGACATAGATTTCTTTGTAAATCTGTGTTTGGATATCATTAGGATCTCAGAGATAGAAATCATGGGTTGTAGTTTTAGCTATAGTAATCTCTTGCCAGAAAATACTTTTGATTGGTGTGTTTCTGAAAATCAAATCCTAGACCATGTCTTTGATTTATTGGCCTTCAAGCCCTTTAACACTGAACAAGAACAGATACTGGATATCAGCCTTTGTTATGGTTACTATGGACTATTTAATTCTCCAATAATCTACGAACTGTATTCTGGTCAGAAGAAAATCTCTTCAGGAGAGATAGATACAACTGCTTTTACTGCAACTGATCAGCTTCTCGAACTTACAACTTACACAACAACATATAGCGATACTCTAACTCTTTTAGTAGAAGGAGAAACCGAAGATATAGGTCTCTTTTACTTACTAGATGCTTGTCTGATTGAGATAGATACAATACTTCACTTATCTGAGAATCAGAGCTTAGAAAGAGTATTTGTAGATGAAAAAACCTACTCTGTTCCTTCTGAAGGCGTTCTTACACTTACCTATTTTGATGTTTTTTACATCGATTCATATTATTTGAATTGTAATGTATCTTTGTTTATAGAACTGGCAAATGAATATGAAGAGGCATTGGAACTTGTTGAAATAGCGTTCAAGTTCAGTAATATGTATCAAATCTTTGAGGAGACAATTGCTTATCAGCCTATATTCAACGAAGAAGAATCAATGTATTTACCAAGAGGATATTATAAGAGCGAATTAACTCTGACTGTATATAGCGACGATCTGTTCATAACTGTAAAACAAGCTAAATACGATTTGAATAGCACAAAAGCAGAGAGTTTTATTATTGAACCACCTGATTTTCCTTCTATTATTGATGAAAATGTTAGCTTAAACGTAATTTCAAAGAAGGCTGTTATGAGTGTATTTGCTTGGTTAGATTTTATAACCCTTATAGGTTTCATAAGGCATTTTCAGATTTATACTAGAAATAAGAAAAAAATGAAAGCAAGAAATGATGCATACATAGTCAAGGTAGAAAATGATATTGTGCAAGTTGAGAGTTACTTTGGGATAAACATAGATAAATTACAAAGATATTCTCTGATAATTCTCTCGACAATATACATTGTTTCGAAGTATTTAGTATTCAATAAACTGTATGAAATCTTTGATTCAATAGCAAAACAGAGCACAGAATCTATAGAATTAGCCTATCTAGGGAATATTTCCTTCAACATTTATGCTATTAGTAACTTTGCTTCAATATTCTTAGTTTTTATAGTTATGATTAACAGTTCAACCTCAATATATTACAAGTTTATAGCAAATCTAGGAAGGTGTGCATGCAAACCGTTAATTGTTGTAGTTCCTACTACAGGGATACTGACACAGGTTTTCATTGGAAAAAATATTCAGCCAAATGAATCATTGTGGGTAGTTTCAAACTTTATCGTTCTATTTCTAGTATTCTCTGTATTCATGATTTTTGTAAGAATGAGTAATGAAAACGCTAAACTCTCGAATTCTACTTACATAACACTTGCTACGAACAAATTAATTGCAAAAGAAGATGAATTAGAATCAAATGAAGACAGTGAAATTAAAAGTGCAAAATATAGTAATGATAGACAACTTTCACGTAAACAGAAAACTAGTAAAAAGATTGTTTGCTGTTTCTGTGATGCAGAGTTTTCAATAGACGAAGATGATAGTAGAGAGATGTGCACAAATTGTGGAAAATCTAATCTCTTTAACATTGATTCTTAATATACGAGACATTTCTCAACAACTCGTAGAATAGCTACTAGTATTCCTTAGCTTTTGATAAATAAAACTTATTTCAAATTTATAATCTTAAATATCACAAAACCACATACCCAGATTTCAAATCTCCGTCTCCGCTCCATCTACTTTTATCCTACTTCGTTTTCTTATGAAAAAACTATTTAGCAAAGCGGCTATGTCTTGCATACTATGAATCTTTCTAAACACTTTATCTCTTAAGAAACGCAAAATCTTGTTGAGTTTAAATAAACAAATAGTACTATATCATGGAAGATAAATGTCCAAACAACAAGCAATAATTGATGCTGCTCTCTCTGATTTCAAACTTAATTACATTCTTGTTGATTCGTTAAAATTCTATTATGGTATAGTTGATGGTTTATCTATAGAACCAATTTGGATACCTAAATCAGCTGTGGATAAAAATTATCATATCAAGCAGTGGCTCATAGATCAGTTTAGGGAAGGAGAAACCACTTTGAAAAGAATGGGGAAGAAGCTAACACAAACAAGTCTTGTAACATATGTTTGCCAGTAAATATGTGCATTTTATAGTTTTAACTTGACATCTTTTAGATTGTTTGTGTAATTTTCTCTGAATTTTTCTACTTTTGGTTGTATGTTTACCTTACAATATGATTTAGATGCGTTAAGTTTGAAATAATCTTGGTGATAATTTTCTGCTTCGTAGAACTCTTTGAAAAGAGATATTTCTGTTACAATAGGATCTTTCAAAATTCCAGCACCATTTAATTCTTTTATTACCTCTAGAGCTATTTGTCTTTGTTTTTGCGTATGATAA
>DAOVRE010000115.1 GCA_030628305.1 Candidatus Heimdallarchaeota archaeon
TGCGGCAGGATAAAGTTCATAGCGATGTTTCTCTCTCCACTCTTCGGATAGATCTCCTGTCATAGCAGCTTTAAGCACAGCTTGACGATACTGGTTAAGGAGAAGTTTGGTTCGTTGGAGAGAAGCTAATCCTGCATCAAGTTGGGAGAAGAGTTCATCTACTTTAGCAATAATTTTTTTCTGTTCATAGTAAGGTGGAATAGGTACTACCATTTCCTTTATAAAATCTGTTGGAACTCTTTTCTGACCTACAGAACCTGTCATGCTTCCCTTTGCTTTAATTCTGAATTCTTCTCTATTAAGAAAATAGAAATAGAACTTTGTATAATAATTATCCAATATTCTTATGACATGAAATTCCGTAGAACCTAATCCAATATCATTTAGAAGATTGTCTACTATTGCTATTTTTCCATTTTCCATACATGGTGTGATTTTCGCAAGAATAATATCCCCATTTTCGAAATATCTATATCCCTTCTTAACATCCATAAATTTTCTTGTTAAAGATGTATCAAACTTTCCTGTTTGTTCTTGAACATTTCTCATAGGTAAAAATGTCACATCCATTTGAGGATCAATATCCCTTTTAGGAGATGGATTAATTACAGCAATATCCTCTAGTGATTGATTGTTCCAATGTTTAGGTATTTTCGGAAGGTCTCCAGTTTTGCTCAAATGTTTCAACCTACAGCTTTCCATTCTTCTAGTGTTGTTTGTTTAGTTTCTTCTATTTTCTTAATCTCTTTTTCTATCTATTGGTTTGATTCTAGTAATCATGAACTTCTTTTTGCAGTCTTTCATTAGCTTTACTTTCTGAATTTTGAGGAACAAGCTTCCCATCAAAAGCAGACTTGAGGATACTTTGACGCAATAAATTAAATTTCATTTGATTTAGATAAATCTCCTTTTCAGTGTAATCGTAAGTAGAAATATATCTCTCTAAGAGTTTTATTATCTCGTTGTTTTCTTTTTGAGGAGGGAGTGGTATAGGCATTAAGCCTAGCTGTTCTTGATTTATTGATGCCATTCCAACTGTTTGCTGAAAATGTTGATAAAAGTACTCTTGCCTATATAATAGTAACCAATAATTTACAAATGAACTATTCAAATACTTGTTTATTTTTATCCTTATATTCTTACTTTCGTATATGCATTTTTCCAGATTTTCTGGAATTAAAGCTGATTTTCCTACAAGTTCTTTACTATTAACTCTATTTACAATGATATCTCCTGTTTCTAGCTTGTAATTATCAATTTCATCTTGATTTAGTATCATTCGTTTAATGTCTTTCCAAATAATTTTTCCATCATCAATATTGTACATTCTTAGACATGCGAAACCATCATCACTGTAATACTCTCTAGGTTTATAAATACCATTTCTCATCAAAGTTGTTATTTGAGATATACTACTCCAAATCCAATTTCTTGGTAATTGATGTAAATCAGATATGTTTGGATATAATGGTTTTTTGTACTTCTTCTTCCAGCTTTCATCTTTAGGAATCTTTCTTTGTGCTTGGAACTTAGCTAGTTGTTCTTCTTCCCACTTTTGTCTACGTTCTAGAAGAATACGTTCAAGTAAGACTGAAGCAGGTTCTAGTTCATGGTAATGTTTCTCTCTCCACTCTTTGGTTAGTTCTCCCGTCATAGCAGCTTTAAGGATAGATTGACGGTATTGCTGTAAAAGAAGTTTAGTTCGTTGGAGAGAAGATAGTCCTGAATCAAGTTGCGAAAAGATTTGATCTAATTTATTTACTATTCGATTCTGAATATTTAAAGGAGCTAATGGGAAAAATAACTGCTCAAATTTTGTTTTATTTAGAATTGGTAAAGTTGTTGCAGAGGCATTATCCTGAATCTGTTTTTGCATTAAAGGAGATTTAACAAAATAGAAAACATATTCTGATATTGTTTTATCTGATGGAATAATTGCATTAATTTGTTGATTAAATGCACCCTCTTTTCTTATTAATCCAGCTTTTCCTATTGTAGCACCAATACAAGTAACTAATATACTCTTTTCAGGTATTAATCTAGCTTTTTCAGCACCTAATTTTGAGAGATTATCATGAGATTCTCTTACATAGTAGTCAGCATTAAGATCAGTAGGTTTGTAAAAAGGGACATCATTACCATAATATTCCTGCTTTTTTTTGCTAGGTGTTTTCCCTGTTATGATTTGTCCTATATCATCTAAATGTACCCATTTCCAGTTAGCTGGAATTTTTGGTAATTCCTCTACACTAATAGTCATCCTACTAGAACCTCATTCAATTCAACGACAAGACCTTCTAGTTTTTCACCAAATACTTCGTACGCTTTATATATCCCACCTTTAAGGTTAAATGGTACTTCTTGGAAATCCTCCTTATCCATAGAAATTGACGTCTTAATGTGCTCCTTTATCATATCCAACCATTCTAGCTGTTCTTGTGTAAATCCTTCTACTATTATTTGTTGGTCGACTAACCATTCCTGAAATCGTTTATCTATTGTATCTTCAAATGGTTCTAGTATCATTGTTTCTTTCAAAGCAAATCTCACTAAAGCTATGATGTTTGTTAACAATTTTTCAGGCCTTGCTCCTTTTACTTTTGCTATATCTAGTTGCTTGTATGCTTCCCATAACCTTTCAGTTGTTAAATGATAGGGTGGGGATTTGATTGCTTCTGCTAGCTCTTTTATCTGTTTGAATGTTAAATGTCTTTGTCCAAAAGGTCTTTCATAAAATATCTGTAATGCTGTTACTTCATCCCGCTTCTCTTTAATAAAATCCTCAAATGTTTGAACCATAGCTTTTGCTTGTTCAGTTGTAAAACCTGCAGAAATAACAGTATCTCTGCTTAAATCATCAAGAAGTTGCTCATTCTTCCTCTTTACATCTATGATCTTATTCCTGAGCATAGGACTATCAAAAGGAGAACAAGCTTCCTCAATTAAATCCTTCTTCACTTCTAGAGTTTGGTCAACTGTAGGAATTTCTGTTTCAAACTGCTCAGAAGCTTTTTCTCTTAGTTTATCTGGATCAATTGTATCAAGTAAATCATTAATCATTACTTGTATAGTTTGTCCAGCAGTTTCTTCAATAATCTCAATCTCTTCAGGTTCTAATTGTCTTTGTAATCTAGCTAGCCTTCCAGCTAAACTACTTATCCTATCATCATCTCTTTGTCCCATAGCAATTTGCAAAAGGAGATTTTCTAAAGAAATACTTCTCTTTCTTTCAAGAGGTTGAGTGTCAGTTTTATCATTTTCAGTTACACCAATAGCATCGACAATGACAAAATGGGTTTTGGAATAAGCATCAGCAGTAACAGACCTCAAATCATTGGAGTCGATAGTTCTAGTTCCTCTCCCTTTCATCTGCTCAAAATACACCCTTGATTTAACATCTCGCATAAATAATAGACATTCAAGAGGACGAATATCAGTTCCCGTGGAAATCATATCTACTGATACAGCTATACGTGGATTAGCAGAGTTTCTAAACTCCTTTATCAGATTTTCAGGTCTTCCACTTCTGTAAGTGATTTTTTTACAGAATTCATTTCCCTTGCCGAATTCTTCTCTGATAATATGAACAATGTCTTCAGCGTGGGAATCATTCTTGGCGAACACTAGTGTTTTAGGAACAGTAATTCGACCTGGAAAGATTTCTGTAAATAATTTTTCCTTAAAGGTTTTAATGACAGTGCGAATCTGATCTTCAGCAACAACTTCTCTATCTAATTGTTTAGCTTCATATTCAACATCTTCATCGAGTTGTTCCCATCTCATTTCTCTAGTCAGTTTATCTCTTTTGTAAACTCTATGACCAGCGGTAATTGAACTACCCTTTTCAGTTATCTGTGTTCGAATCTGATAGACTTCATATCCAACATTAACATTATCAGCTACAGCTCGTTCATGACTATATTCCATAACTAAATTCTGGTTAAAAAAGGCATAAGTATGACTGGCTGGAGTAGCTGTTAAACCGATAGTAAAGGCATCAAAATATTCCAAAACTTGTCTCCATTTGTTGTAAATTGAACGATGACACTCATCCACAACAATAAAATCAAAGGTTTCAATAGGAATGACATGATTGTACCTAACTTCAACTGGGCTTTCATCACCAACTGAAAAATGAAACAAGGATTCCTCCTCTAATTCTGCTTCAATATCTTCTTCTCCTTTAAGCATTGAAAACAGACGTTGAATAGTTGTGATAGTTACTTTACAAATCTTATCAATAACATTAGTAGATAATAATTGAACATTATAAAGGTCAGTAAATTTTCTTCCATCATCAGGTGTAACATATTGTTGAAATTCTCGTAATGTTTGTCTTCCAAGATTTCTTCTATCAACTAAGAAGAGAATTCTTTTAGCTCCAGCAAATTTGATTAAACGATAGATGAAACTCACAGCAGTGTAAGTCTTTCCACTTCCTGTTGCCATCTGGATCAAAGCTCGAGGACGTGCATCAGCAAAGGATAATTCTAAATTTCTAATTGCTTCTATTTGGCAATTTCTTAATCCTTCAGTATTCAATTCCGGCATGTGCTGTAAATTTCTTCTAAGAGTACTTTCTTCAGTAAGAAGTCTCTCTAATTCTTGAGGTTGATGGAAACTATAAACTAATCTTGAACGAGGATGAGTATCTCTTCGGTCACGAAAATAGGTTTCGTATCCTGTTGTTTCATAAGCAAAAGGTAAAGGACTGACTTGCGGAAGATTTGGGGGGATAGCATCGAGATATTTATCTGATTGTTCTGCTACCCCACTTAAAGTTACTCCAGCCTTCTTAGCTTCAACAACACCGATAACTTGTCTATTAAGCATAAGTAGATAATCAGCGAAACCAGAATCAACTCGAAACTCTCGAACAGCGATACCCAAACCAGCACTGAGGTTAAGTTCTCGATAATTCTGAACTTTCCATCCAGCAGCTTCAAGTTGAGCATCGATTTTTTTACGAGCTCTTTTTTCTGGTTCCATAGCTCCACACACCAAATAATGAGTATAATTAGACGCTAGTTATAAAAAAACTTGTGCTACTAATAAAAAGAAAAGAAAAGAGTAAAAAAGAAGTTCTATAGGGAGCAAATAGATTTAATACATATTCAAGCAGATGTTTCTTTGTGAATAAGAAAACCAGTTCATTTGAGAGATTTATCAACTATACTTTGTATATAGTTATGTTCATCTTAGCAATTGTTGTGATAGCTTCTTTCTTTGATACTCTTAATAGATATACGCCAGACGTAGGCACAGAGGATAAAGTATATGGGCTTTTTATGTTTGGTAGTATCTTAGCAATAGTTAGTATAATATCGATTGTTACTTTCTTAGTCCACATTTACGAATTTGTATCATTAGGTCGGAGAAAAACACCTGCTACAAGCGCTTCAATGATGTTAGATTCTCTGAATATTAGTTTAGTTTCAATTCCCCTTACTATTATAAGTTGGGTGTTGATTTCCATCTATGTAGTTGTAAATGGTTTTCCAATACCCTATTTATGGGCTATTTCTATCCCCTCATTGCTCATATTCCTTTCTGGTCTTGTTCTGTTGTTAGGATTTTTAAGAGCTAAATTCTATAGTTTATCATTTAAGGAATATAGAAGAATTGGGAAAGAAAAAAGTAAAAAAGATTTGGAAAAAGAGCAGGAGAAGAAAAAAAGAAAAAAGGAGAAAAGAAAGAAGGAAAAGGAAAAGCAAAAACTGTTGAGAGCAAAGAAAGAAAAGAAACAGACGACAAGACCAAAGGTTTCCATTTCCTCCCAAAGAGTTCCTTCTCAATCAAAAAGATTTGATCAATTAAATCAGATAGTAAGAAGAACTAAAGAAATGAGATTGACTGATCTGCGTTCTTTGTTAGAATTCAGAGATAAGCCATCTCTAATGAATTGGTTGTATTCTTTATCAGATAACTGGAAATTCACAATTAAGGGTGATTTCATAACTTTTGAGACAACAGATGATGACAAGAAAGAAACGAAAACCAAAAAAA
>DAOVRE010000039.1 GCA_030628305.1 Candidatus Heimdallarchaeota archaeon
ATAGCTTCAATGAAGGATAAACTAGCAGACAAAATAACAGAAGTTGGTGTTCTACGAGCTATGTGTAAGTTCCATAGTCTTGTTTTTTCTACTAGGGTTTTTATTAGGTTTCTGGGAAATAGACCTTCATCAATATTGGAAAGGTGTAATAAATTCTCGATTAATTCATAATACTGGTCACCAGAAAATGGATATTCTTTACTAATGTCGAATAAATCAAATCTATTTTTTGTAAAACTGGGTATATCTTTACCCCCTGAAATAATTAAAAATGAAATTCTAGCTTCAGTAAATTTCTCTTCCATTTTTTTCTCTAATAAACTCAGTTCAACATCTACTTCATCCAGAAATATTACCACTTTAGGAGTAGAAATGTTCTTGATCAACCAGTCTGCTACTTCTTCACCCACATTTTCTGGATTTGTCTCAATTTCTTTATAGAGTCCATTCTTATCCTTCCAAAACTCAGATCTGTAGATAAACGGTAATTTGAGTTCTTTACATAATTTCATTAAGGAATATATTATCTGTGTTTTTCCTGAACCACCATATCTGCCATAAATATGTGCAAATTTCTCTGGCTGAATTCCATTAACTACTTTTTCAAACTCTCCCCTTAGAATGCCAACAATTGAATGATTTATAGTAAAGTTGTGCCTTTGCCAGCAGCATTCTGGATCGATTAAAGGTTGATATTTCTTATACCTGTTTGCAATATCCTTTGCTTCTTTTCTAGTCAAACCAATACTGATTTTTAGAATTTCCTCTTTGTTATGTGGGAAAGACATATCTTCTATAATATCCTTGCCATAAACTAAAACACCAGTTTCTCTTAGGTTTAATTGATCCTCGGGTAGCAAGCATTGTGGATTTTGAACATTAATATGCCATAAATTTGCTTTTGTTCTAACATAATTCCTCGAGAAGGAAGTTGCTAATTCTAAGCCTCCTTCCCATCCAAACTCATCTTGGATTGAATCATAGATTAAATCAATTAATATGAAATTTTGAGCAGAAAAATCTCTCCCTTCTAAGATTATTACTAAGCCATTCTTATCCTTAAGCAAATTATCAAACTGGGAAATATCCCTTGTAAAACTATATACTGAGATTGTATCTGGTGCAACTAATAGAAGTTTCTCTATAAAAGATTGAAGTGCTTCTTCTCTAAATTTCATGATAGTTCCTATCGCAGATTATCAATTATATTATGTACTTCCATGAAAACTCGGCTGAAATTTGCAATATCATTTTCCACCTTCATCAAATCTTTCAAGTGTGTCATTTGGATTCCCTTTATTCTAAAAGCTCTTTCTAATGCAAACATCATTAATTCTCTAGATTTAGGTACAATTTCCATTATGCTTGTAAGCGATATGTTTCTTTTGCGACAATTTGCCACTTCTACTACAAAATCGCCCATTCTTCCCGGATATTCATTTGTAAACCAATAAGCACTTTTCATCTTACCGATTAGATCATTGTTTTTCAGAGAATGTAGAAGAAATGGAAACCACAAAATCCAATCCATCGCTTTTTCATAGTTTGGTGATTTTGTATGTTGAAATGGAAAGTTCATAGCTGCTTTTTCCAATTTCGAAAACTTTTCTAAAAACTCATACCAAAAGCCCTCAACTGGCGGTATTGGAAACTGTTTTTTTAAATCCTCTCCATAAAGAACATGGCTTTTCTCGCGAATAAGAAAATCATCTGATTGCTCAAGAGGATATTTATTTATGATTTCTTGCTGCAACTTACGGACAATAATACCTTCAATATCATCATGTGCTACTCTAGTATCAGAAAGCATGGCATAAGGTATGAAAAATACTTTACAAATATGGGCAAATTCTTTGTTAACAATAGCCATTCGATTTACTAGTTCATCTATCTTATCGTAATCTTTATCCCAAAGATTTTTTTCTAAAATAATTACAATATCTATAGTACTATATCTTTTTGAAAAATCATCTAGAACAATATCTCCAGTTAGTATAATAGAACGGGGTTGCAAAGTTATAACTGCATATTCTACGAATAATTTCAAGAATTTTGGTAATTCGGGATATCGTTCGTAAGTGACTTTCATAATATGAACACTCCAAATTAAGTTATTAGGTTTTCGATGTATAAAAGCAAAAAAAAGATGTGAAATGAGAATAGTATCATCATGGAATTGTGATTGTTTCCCAACTTCCTGATGATACTATATAAAAACTAATGATAAAACTGCACAAATCAGGTCTATTTTTATAGTCGAATCTGATAGTTAGCTTGTGTTTTGAACCTCCGCTAAAAACTGCCCCTAAACTGTTTTGAACAGGTAAATTAGCTTCTTCTGAATAAGGTGAACCAGCACTGGATAGCCAAATAGTACCGTCTGTATTGTCAATCATATCATATATGAAATCAATTCGAATGTCTGGATCCCAATTAATGTTCACTAGTGTTATATTGATTTCAGTAGGAAGAAGGTTTTCTAAGTAAAATGTTAAGTATCCTCTTACAAAGGGACTTCCTTTGCCTTTTATTACTCCTGAAATTTCTAATACACCATTTCCAACAGAAATGATACTATTGGAATAGCCTGCATTAGCAATATTCGCAGTATCATACACAATAGCTTCCATTGAATAGTTGCCATTTGGTAGAACAAAAGAATTAAATTCTAAAACCCAACTCTTTGTGCTAAGTTGATATGTTGCTTCTCCAGAAACACTCTGTTGATATAAATAGTAGTAATCTGAATATATATCAAAGAAGTAAATATCGAGAAATTCAGTATTAATCCCTGTTGGATCACTAGCATATATTTCAATCGTTATGATACCTGAGAGATCATAAGATTCATTTACGGGTGTAATGAAATGTGTTGTTGGAGCAAGATTATCTACTAATGAAACTACTTCTCCTGCACTATTTAGATTCCCTGCTGCATCTTTAACATATAGTGTAAAAACTAGGTCATCTTCTGCCATCTGTAAAGTTTGTGAGCCAGTTAGAATGTATTCTGTTACAGTGTCATCAGTTGAAGTGAAAACTTGTTGGTATGGAAATATATTACCTCCAAGAACTAATGTTTGATTAACTAATTGAGCTCCAGTGATAGTTAATGACCATGAGGCGCTCAAGAACTCTCCAGGATTAATAATTGAACTGTTTACTCCAAAAGTTATTCCAATATAATCATTATCTATGCCAAAGGTTCTTCTGATTGTCTTTGACTGACCAAGACTATCATTAACGTAAAAATCTATCTTGTAGTTATTAGCATCTAGATATAGTGTAGAATCAATGTTTTTCGTAATTGCTTGATTACTAAGAACAACAGTGTCATCTGGTTGAAGGAAGTCATAAGTTATCACAGATGTCTTAAATCCGCCTGTGGCAATAGCTTGAGGGTCTATAATCCCACTCACCCAACTGCCATTTATAGGATTGAGAACGGTCAAATCTAGTGGCTCAATAATATCAGTATGTCTGAGATTATCAGGGGCAAAGGATGTTAAATCGTTATCATAAGTTATTCTAATTCTAAATATATTTTCTCCAATTTCTACTTTACTTGTTGGATCAAAAACGAGTACTAAATCTACTCTCTGCGTTGTATCTATAGACAATGGCATATCATAACCTTGAACAAATGCGTTGAGTATGTCAGTTTCATTTTGCGTATCTGTATTGATGGTCACATTAAGACCTTTTACAATAGCCGCCGCCGTTCCTGAATTTTGTAGAGTAACATAAGCTACATCAGTAACAGAGTCTCCATCTCTATCAAACCATTGAACTGTAAGTAAATCTACATCAGAACTGCCTCTTAACATAGGTACAACTAAAAAATAAACCATCGCACTAGCTGCTACAACAAGACTAATCAACATCACTGTAGCTAAAACAGGTGAAACGGCTCTCTTTGATTTTCTAAAATTTGGTAGTTTCATCTATATACCTCTAACTGGTCACTAAACATATTCCGAAGTTTAAGGTAATAAATTTTTTTGCTGTGCTAGTCCCTAAGATAGTTGAATGGAATAACTTATAATCACCTCAAAGCGTTCGTTGCATGATAATATGTCCTCAGAGAAAAAAGTTGCTGTAAAGAAGCATGCATATCAAGTAAATGATGAACTTGCGGACAAAATTAGAGAATTAATGAAGAGTAAGAACAAACTATTTTTCAATATGATGGGTTCGATAGGTGCAGGAAAAACTCTTATTTTAGAGCAGCTGGCTGCAAAACTCTCTTCGAAATATCGAGTCTTCGTTATCAATGGAGATGTAGCTACTACGATAGATGCTGATAGAATAGCTAAACAAGGAGCAACAACAGTACAGATAAACACTGGTGGTGGTTGCCATCTGAGCGCAAAACTAATCCAAAATGAATTAGATAAAATAAATATTGATGACTATGATATCTTCATAGCTGAAAATGTAGGGAATCTAATTTGCCCAGCTGCTTGGGATATTGGCGCACAGCTCAACATTACTGTTGTTAGCATAACAGAAGGAGAATATGTTGTTAAGAAACATCCTATAATCTTTAAAAATTCAAAAATTGCAATAATCAATAAATGTGATCTCGAGGGAATGGGTTTTGAATCTGCAGTCTTAGCAGAAGATGCTGCAAAAATAAAATCTGGCATGAAAGTTATTTTAACCAGCGCAAAAACGGGTCAAGGGATAGATGAACTTATCAAAACACTTGGAATTTCAATCTGAAGGACGATAAGTATGCATGAATATAGTGTTGCTTCTGCAATTGTTGATCAAGTGAAGGTGATTGTAGAAGAGCACAAAGCTACCCAAGTGAAAAAGATTATCGTAACTGCAAGTCCATATGATGTGATTATACCCGAGCTTCTAGTTGAAGCTTATGGGATAATAATTCATGGGTTGGATAAATTTAAAGATTCCACACTTGAAATACAAATCAGTAAGGCAGAGATTAGGTGTATAGACTGTGATTACGCGGGAGAACCTGATGAAAAAGGTGACCCTGAGTTTGCTTACAATTTCATTTGTCCAAAATGTGGTTCAAGGGACACTCATGTTAGCATGAAAAATCTAACAATAGAAACTGTAGATTTAGTAATCCCCGATAATTAATAGAGATTAAAATGACAATTAATCTGCTTGGCTATATTAGATGTTCTGATTCTTCAGAAACTATGGCGTTTGTTTGTGCATAAGGCAAAATCTCACTTAGTTCCCCTCTTAAATCATTGACTCTTTTCTCATGGAAGAAATTGAGATACAGCATACCAAATAGATACAATGTTCCAAAAGCTAATATCGTTACGATTAGTATTCCTGCAATAGCCATAAAGAATATAGCCACTTTAGCTGCAAATTTATCATCAAATGACGTCATTTCTTCAGCTAAAGTTATGAAGAAACTGAATCCAGCTAACCAAGCAGATATGCCAAAGAACATGCTTACAAGACTTCTTCTTACTTTGTCTGCTAACTCGTTATTACGATTATTTGTTTTAATATACTTAATTTGTGAATCTCTTATAGTCCAAACAACTGGTGTTAACCAACATATGAGAATGGGCGAAAATAGTAATACAAGGGATCCTGTTATGAATCCAATAGAAGGATCTGATATAGCAGATTTAATTATAGTTGCAATGAGAAATCCTATTCCAAGAGAAGCCGAGATTATATCATATAATCTTGTACCTACAAACGATTTGAAACTCCCAATATCAATACCATGTGTTTTTTCCTCCAAATAGTACTTTGAATCTGGTGTTAAATCAAAACCAAACAGAAGAGCAATAGAAATGCGAAAGAAACCAAATTTATGATATCCCCTATCTTTTTTTAGTTTGCCTAAGGTTTCTCGTATTTCCCCTTTTTTCTCATGTTTAGTTTTTAATGTTTCAAATATCAGTTTCTTAGAGACCCATCCACCAACCTTTTTCCAGAGAAATAAACCTAAAAGTGGAGATGATATAGAAGCAACGACGACTAAAATTGCGATTAAAAGTTTTTGTGAGGGGTTATCTGTGCCACTTAGAAACCAGATAGATAAAAACCATGCTACATAACAACTGAGAAATATTAACACACTAATGAACCACACTTTTTTTGAAGGTTTAATAACTTTGAAAAAGAAATTCTTTGTGTCTCGCTCTTTTAGCGGAATTATATGTTCCAAGTCTTTTTCCATTGAAATCACTTATACTATTCTAAATCTAACAAATTTAATAAACATTATGAGAACTGCAATGAGAAAAGCTAGTGAAAAATATGCTTCTCTTCAAAGTCTGCAGTTTTAAATTTGTTTCTAGCAATTAAGATAAATGGTAACACAAAAGATAGAGCAAAACCAATCGCTAGAAAAATCGCAAAGTAGAAATTATCGCCATAATAATTTACTTTCCCTAATAGATCTAATGTGGAAATCACTGTAAGCCCAAAGAATATAATCCCAATTGCAGAAAAGATTGCCCCCCATAAGCCTAATTTTAGTTTTTTATTCCATTCACTTTTCTTTGATCTGAATAGAGAACTGAATAACCCATCTAGAGCTGCAAGCTTTAGATATGGTGAAGCCAACCCCCCAAAAATAACATAGAACGGAACATTATAGGCTTTAAGTTTCAGAAATTTAGATTTAATGAAATAGATAATCATAATGGCAAATGTTCCTCCATAAATAATCATGATTAGTATGGGCATAATAATTTGTGAAAGTGAGTCCAAACCCAAGGCTCGAAAGTAGGGTGTTTTGAACAAATACATGAAACCATAAACAAATCCAAGCTCATAGAAACTTGTGACACCGAATATAATGGTGGATGTGAAGAATAAATCTGCTGATTGTTTAAAGCTTAATCTCCCCACAAGAATGTCTTTAATATGAGCAACAAAGGAACTAGTTTGTCCTTTTATCCACCGATACAATTGTGACATCTGATGATCTAGGGTACTTGGTAGTAATGTTTGAGCTGCAAATTCATCCAAGAAGTAACCTTGTTTCTTTTGAGTCATAAGAGAAATTGAGTGGGAATAATCTTCTATAACAACATTCTCAGGTATGTTTTGAACTCCACTCCTGCGAAAACAAGCAGATGCTCCTTGGAAAAGAACTGCTCCAAAAGTACGACGTGCATTTTGAGAACAAAAAATCTGACTAGTAGTCATTGCAGACCATACATGAAGCACATTGGTAGCATTGCGAAATCCATACTTCGCTTGAACAAACTCATATTCAGGGTATTGATTTAAAATTGCAACAAATTTCGCGAGAATACCTTCAGTTGGAACATGGTCTACATCAAAAAATGTAACATAATCTCCTTTTGTTTTTGGAATAACAAGATTTAACATCCCTGCTTTAAGCTTCTTATTTTCTGCATAAAAGTAAGTGAAATTATATTTTTTACACAGATTTTCATATTTTTTCCTTAGGTTTTTATCAGGACTATCATCACCAACCCAAACATCGAAATTCTTGTAAGTTTGTTTAGTTAAACCCACTAAAGTTTCCTCTAAAACTGGGATTGGAACATTGTGAATGGGTATGATAACACTAACTTTCTTTTGTTCATCTATTGCATCAATATCATAATCCACTTCACCTATTTTGAGAAAGCCATCAATAAGTTGGACTAGGAAATAGATCATATAAATCGGCCCCAATATTTCTAAAATCAATGATAAGACATTCAAGATGATGCCTCCTGCACCTAATAGAACACTTTCCCGAATGATAGAAATAAGGGATAGAATAAAATAAACAGCAAAGGTAACATAGAATAGAATACCAATCAAGTGATTGATTTTGTGGATGGCTTTACTGAACACGTTTCATAATAGTCTCAAGGATATTATTAAATGTTATTTTGAAAAAGTGAAGGAAGGATTATTTATAACAAAGTTGAGTTTTTTATTATTAATCTAAATTTATATAGTTGAATCAGTAAGTGTGTATGATGGAAGTAAGCAAGAAGAATATTGTGAACAAAATACTATCAAATATCTTCTATTATTTATTTGTTGTTCTAATCCTGGGATTTCTTGGCTTATCGTTTTTCATTGACGAATTAGGGTTGCTGTATGACATATTATTTGTTGCATTGATTGTTAACTCATTCGTAATTACTTTTTATCTCGCAATTCAGATGTTAAGGCACAATATCAAAGTAAACAAGAAGGTGCAGATCGGAATTTTCCTTATAGTAATAGGTTTTCTACTAATTCTTACTTCCTTAAGTAAAAGCATAACTTTCACTAGTGAATTATTATCAGAAATATTAGCGTATGAATTCTTTGTTTATTGGGGAATAGGATCTGTTTTGTTAGGCTTTTTTATAGAATTAACATTGTTTGATCAATGGTTATGGGATAATCTTCTGGTTAAACCCGCTAAGAAGATATTTAATGCAATCAAATCATTTCTCTTGCTAATTCGAAAACATTGGAAAAGTATTATATTCGAAATCCTTAGATTATTAGGGGTTGCTGGTGGAGTTGTATTAATCTACTTTGGTTATGTTTTACCTGAGTTCAATTGTTTCATATGGATAGGAATCCCTGTTATTATCATAAGTGAAACACTTACAAGAAAATCAATTCTTTTGTTCCTTAAGAATGCAATTATCGCAATAGGAAAATTTGTCAAACGTTTGTTTGTATCCATATGGAATAAAGCGAAAGAAATGGTAAAAAAGACTCTTGAATTCATAACAACATTCTTTTCTAATCTCTGGCAGTTCTTTAAAAATAATTATGTGACAATTCTACTTGAATTGGGGAGATTGGTACTCGCGGGAGGTGGGGGATACCTTATCTACTTTGGTTTAGTTGAAGCGTCATTTCGGTATTTTATCTTAATCGGAACTGGCATAATACTCCTTTTTGAAATAATATTGAGAAAATCTGTTCTCAGAATATTATATGAATATCTAAAAGCCTTAGGTCGATTATTCAGAGAACTTGGAATACTCTTCTGGAAACTACTAAAACTATTATACCAACCCTTTAAATTCTTAATTAGACACTGGGTAAAAGTAATTCTCTATACTTTTGATGTAGTAGCGATAGGTTCCATAGCAAACACAATCTATTTCACATTTAGTATACAATTCCATTGGTGGTATATTGTCATCCTATCAGCAAGCGGTGCTTACTTAATCATACATCATGCAAGAAGTATCTGGAAAGCAATAAGATATGTGTTTGTAGATATATTTTATGGAATTATAAAAGAAATATTCTTGCTATTTGAAAGATTCTTTACATCAATTGGCAGATTTCTCAAAAAACATTGGAAAACAATTGTAAAAGAGCTAATTAGGCTAGTTTTTGTTGCAGGAGGAATATTGCTAATTATTATTGGTGATGAATTTGAACCAGCTGTAATAGGAACCGTTATGGTGTGGTCAGGAATAGTAATAATCCCAATTAGTGCATTATTTTCAAGAGTTGTAGTTTTAAGGTTTATATGGAAATCAATTAAGAGCTTTTTTGTTAGTTTGAAGAATTTAATAGTTGATGTTTATCATCTTTTAATTGATC
>DAOVRE010000112.1 GCA_030628305.1 Candidatus Heimdallarchaeota archaeon
AAGAAAAGGAAAAATTATTAGAAAAAATACAACCTATTAAAGTTCAATTTCCTTCAGAAGAAGAAAATAATCAATAAAATAAGAGGAAAATACAATGACAATTTCAATTGGAAATATAATGAAGGATGGTTATTCTGGTTATTCTGTCCGTTCAATATTGATGAATCCAGAGTTCCGTGATAGAGTTTCTAAAGACGTTACTGTTCGTGGTAATGAAATTGGGAAAAAACTTGTTATGGATAAATTAGCCGTTGGTGGTAAAGTCTTGATCACAGGTCCAACAGGTGAAGCCAAAACTCTTTTTGCAAGAGTATTGCTTGACCATATCGTTAGAGAAATTAACAACAACAAATATCACATCGGTGGTTGTCCATTCTTAGAAGACGCTGGATACATTGTAGATATTATCAATAACTTCCCATCAAATCCTTTTGCTGGAATTAGAGTTATGCAATCTCTATGTCCTTACTGCAGACAAAAAATCGAAAGTGTTTTGTCTGATGAAGGTAGTCCTGTACAATTAGATAATACAAATAGTATACTTGAAATTTCTCCAAAAGAAGTAGTAAGTAGGCTAGGAAAACTCGAAGCAACAAAAACACTAGTCCGAAGAGCGCAACTGGATCCAAGAAATGACCCTGAAAGTCTCTATATGTTACTTGCTGGAGTCGAAAACCTAGAAGAGTTGTTTGGCAAAGAAACTCAAACTACTTATGCTGCCACCTCACACAAGGTAGGTGTTCTTTCCCATGGTATATTAGTTGTAAATGAAATTCAGAGGCTCCCATTAACACTATTAGAATCATTGATGGGTTTTCTCGAAGAACCAATGGGTATTAAATACAACATCCAAGGAGAGCCAGTTTACATTGATGGAGCTGTAATTTTCACATCTAATGCACCATTAACAGTCTTTGGAGAAGAAAGCCAGCCTATTATCAATCGTATTCCTGAAGTACTGTGGCCAGCACGTTCTGTTGAAAGTAGAGAACAAATTATTCGTGATATGTTTGAAGAACAGATTGTTCTTTCAAGTAAAAAAATTACAGCAAATCCTTCCATTATTCAATTACATGAATTGGAAAAAGATACTACAGATTTTGTTAGCAGACTTGCAGTAGATTTTCTTGCATATCTTGGAAATAATTCCTTACCTAGCAACCTAAAATCAAAAGACATTCGTTCAGAAAGTCGTATGGCACGTACCGATTTCTATTCTGGTCTTGATGAAATCCATGATCCACAAAGAAATCCTCACATAGACTTACGTACTATGAACAATATCATCGGTGAAACAGTGCTTTTACAAGCTAGAGAAACAGCTACAGATGTCAATGTCATAACTCTAGAAAAGTTGCGAAGCACTATGAATGCTTATGATATACCAGTTTCAATGCTAAATGATGCTCTTCAACAAATCAAGATTCTACTAAGAACATCTATAAAAGAATCAGAAGTTTCTATAAGTGTTCAAGATATCTCTGAAGATATTTCAAAGATGAAGGCACTAAGTGATAATGAATTAGCAGATTTGATTGTAAAGTTTGAAGGTTTAGATAAATACAAAGACAAAATCCGTACAACAATAATTGAGAGTCTTAGACCATCTTACGAACAATTGTTAAGAGTAGATTACATCTAGATCGGCATAATTAGTGCCCACTGGAGATAATAACATGCCCCATAGAATAAATTTCATAACAGCAGAAGAATTCACTGACCCTATTCAAGCATATGGAGACGTTGAATTCATCTTAGATTTTGAAGATGCTGCTCAAGTACTTCGGTTATGGCGTAATCCACATTTAGGAAGAAGTTCTCGCGAAGGAGCAGTTCTTTCTCTTGCTGCAAAAAATGCTGTGGCAATGGAGAATATTGTTCAGAAAATAATGACATCTTATTTGACAGCTCCAGAAGAAGAACGCTTGCTTAACGAACTCAAAATTCTACGGTTTATGGGCGATAGGATTCTACCAGATGTATTGGAAAGAGTAAATCGTAATGAGCTACAAACTCTAGAAGAGATTCTCAAGTACATACAAGATCTGCTTCGCAATCTTAAATACGAGGGATCTGTTGATTTAGATCAATTAGCAGAAAAACTCAACCAATTGCAAGAGATAATAGACATTGAAATAACCGATGCCTTTGGTAGGAAGAAGCGTATTTCTAGAGAAAGTGTTATGGATTTGCTAGGAAAGATTCTCGGTCGTTTTCTTTTAAAACAAATATCAGTGGCACCTATTGATGAAGTGCAAAAGAGACCTAGAGGTACAATAAGACTTAGAGAAACTTACAAAAGCGCGATTTTGAGCTCTCAAAATATACCACCAACTTCTGTTAAACAAGAAGACATAATTCGGGTGAAAAAAGATAGACGATCACTTGTGTATCTAATTGTAGATATGAGTCAATCTATGAAAAAGGCTGTTTTCGAAGGTAAAATGTCAAGGTTAGATGGGGCCCTCTTAACTAGTTTAAGTCTTTACTATTACTTTAAAATACTTAATCGTCGAAAAAGGAAAAGATTTGACATGTTCAAACTTGCCGTAGTTCCTGTTAGAAAGAACCCAACTGTCGTTGATGATGACAGTAAAATGGAAAATTACCTTCTAACAGCTGACGCAAAAGGTAAGACTTACATGGTTCAAGCTGTTCAGACTGCTATTGAACACGCAAAAAAGCAACGTGTGGATAAAGATATTGATGTATACTTTACAATAGTTACAGATGGTATGCCCAATGTTACTACCTTTCCATATGAATATCGAAAAAATGAGGAATTGCAGAAATACTTCTCTGAAATTCAAACTAAAACAAAACCAGAAACAATAGATTGTCTGATTCAACTCAATGGGATTTTCAAACATCTTAAAAATGATAGAACAAGAAATTGGAATATTTCTTATTTCCTTATGGGAACTGAATCTCTACGTAGTAAGGAGTTGTTCATTCACACAAAACAGATGCTGAAGGGTATAACACGACCCATTCTTATCGATCCTGCTCAAATAAAGAAACTGGGAGAACAAATTTTAAGGGAGAGTATGATGCATGCTTAAAACAGAAACTGAATTTGATGAGATAGTCCGAGTTTATAATTTGGCAAGAGAAGATTTCAAAGTTCTCGTAGGCGAAACTCCTGAAAACTATCGTGTATTGCTTTTTGTTAACCCAGATTTGCACATTTCGGTAAATAGAGTTATTGAAATAACTGGCACCCCACAAGCTATTTTGACGGCTGAACAAATAACTCATCTTAAGTCTGCTCGTATAAACGATTTCTTGCCAGTTGGAAAAGAAACAATCTATAATTCTCTACCTACTTTGATTTATCTTTCAGCTCCTTCCTATGAACTTAACAAAGAACAAGAATTCACTCTTAGAGTAATGTTAATTCATGCCTTTGCACATGCTTACATGAATGAAAAAACTGAGTCAAACTCTCCACAAATACTCTCAAGACTTTATCAAATAGATACTGTTCTGAAGGAATTAATGACAAACAATGTTTTTCAATTAAACAAAGAATCATCTGATGGACATGCTTGGGCATGGCAATATTTCCAAGATTTAATTGGTGTAATTCGATTGTTCACCGAAGCTGGTGTAGAAGATTTTTACATACCCCCTGAAATTGCTCGAAAATATACTCTATTCAATAATTTTTCAATTGAAGCTATAAACTATCTATCTGAAAGAGCAAAAGTATCAAGGAAAAAACATCTTCATGAACTAATTGATGAAGGTTTTGCACATTATGTTCAAGCAAAAGGCATTGAATACCTTATAAAATCAGGCGATTATGAGTTCAAGAAAAGTGTTGAGGATAAAGAACCAAAATTACCTAATGAGTTGAAATCATTTTTAGCTCCTCCCATTGGTGAATTTAGTTTAGCTGTAATAAGAAGACTTGAAACCAAAGTTGAAAATGAAAAAGAGCTTTTCAGCAAACTATTCAATTATAAATCAGATATTGATTTGTTGGAAGAATTCACTTGGGACGAAGTAAAGGATTTGCTTGCGGTAAATAAAAATCTGCATTCTGAAGGTGTTGTTGAGAAATGGCACTCTACACGAAGTAGATGGACAGATATCTGGTCTGTTTATGCATATGGTTGGAAAATCATTGATGAATATACTAGAAAGGTATATAGAAAGAAATTTTCAACTTTCGGTCAGTTACAAGATGAAAAACCAAGAATAGAATCCAAAGGCTATGTTAAAGTTGATCAAAAGAAAGTATATGTCTTTGAAGTTAATGATTATGGAATAGGAATAGATCAACTCGTTATACTTCATAACCACATGGCACTGTATAGGGATGATTTTAAGACGATTCTTCCTGCATTTGCTGATGTAATTGTATTCAAGAAGATTGGTGGAATTCACGTTTCAACACTATTCGCAGTTCATAAAACAAAACACCAACCTCTGTCTCCATATAATTTGCCGGTTGTAACAAGAGCTGTTCAAGTAACTAAACGAAAAGACGCTTACAAATTTGATTTAGATGAAGAATCTGAAGATAAGGTTGATGTGAGCAATGTTGATTACACTTATTTGCGCAAATTGACCCAACCTCAAAGAGGCGCAATTGCGTATCTAATAAAAGAAGGATTGTTTGAATTATGAGTATTGCGAATTTCCTTAAAGGATTAGGCATGGATAGAAAATTACACAGTGAAATTCCTCTAGACAGAATTCACTTTGCAATATTTCAACAGATTAAGGGAAAAGCAAAAACAGTGAGAAAACTACTTCCGCTGTTAGAAGATTCGGAATGGAATGTGAGAAATGCAGCAGCATCTTCTATACTATTTCTTATTTCAAAATATCCAGAATCAAAGAAAGAGGTTTTATCTCATCTACATGATCTCGTTGAAAGAAGTTCCTTATCTATCAAACTAACAATTTTAGAAGTATTAGGTAAACTAAAACATTATGATTCTAAACCCTATCTCATTAAAATGCTCGAAGAAAGTGGTTATGATCTGCAATATGCAGCCATACGAGCTATTGGCTACTTAGATGATGTAGATGTTTTGTATCCGCTCAAAAATGTTGTATATACTCGTGATTACATTACAAAGCGAGCAGCTATTCTTTCAGTAATTAGAATTACAAATTCTGTGAAGGAAGAAGAGATTATCAAGAAACTAACTCCACACATTCATCTGATAATAGAATCCTACCTTGAATTGACTAAACTAGATGAAACTGTAGTCAAAATATTAGATTATGGTGATCCTGAATCATTTCCAGATATGAAAGGATATACTGAATCCGAAATAGTAAAACTAGAATCTCTTATTGAGACAAAAGATTATAGTGTAGAAATGTATCAAAATTTTGCCAAGTTAATCTATCCCACATACTTTCCTGTCGCAGAAAATGTAAGTAAAAATTGAATTAAATATCAAATTTCTTGATACAATATTCAACGAATTCTTTTTTTATCCCTTTTACTAGCTCTTCATTCTTCCACTTCTCGTGTATAAACTCTCTCACTTCTTCAGGGCAAAGATGAAAACAAGTTGTAACGAGAGCATAACCCATCATTCTATCGCGAATTGTTTGAGAATCTAAAAGATCTAGTGCTCTTCCAAGATGAGGGTATCTATTCTGTAATTTTATTGGATTTCTTTTCTTTTCTTCCCTTATGCTAATCATGTTCTCCCTTTAATATTGCGTGTTTTTCATATAAAAACAATAAACAAACTGTAGATGAAATGAAGAAAAACCATTTTTTGCTAAGTTTCACATCATCTTGCGCTTCTTATTTTGTCTTTAACTTCATAGATGGCGCAGATTCTACTCATCCCTTTATCCTCGTGGGAAAGTTTATACCAAGCAAGAATTCTACCTTCTGGTGCTTCAATCTCTTCAAAAACTGATTTAAGATAATTTAGAACACCTTCTGTTTCGAGTTCTTCTTCAGGAACATCGAAATAGTTAAAGAATTTCATAAAAAACAATTCCGTTTTATGCTTCTTAAAAACAAGTATTACAAGAATGATACACTCAAGAAATTTAAGATTTGTAAATCTTTATTACGGACACATAAAACTACAAAATTTTACGTATTTTAGTTTAT
>DAOVRE010000050.1 GCA_030628305.1 Candidatus Heimdallarchaeota archaeon
ATTAGTAAAAATAAAATCAAAACAATCTGGAATAACTGTAAGGCATTTCAATAATCCATCTTTTCAATTCACATTTGGAGATGAACCAATCGAAGTGACTGAAGAAATAGCAGAATTCCTAATAAAGACGAATTCAACAATCGAGTTGGTTGGTGAAACAAAAAAGAAATCTAAAAGAGAGGTGAAAAAATGACTTATCCCGGTGCAACAAAAACTGTTTTAATTGGAAAAGAAACAACATGGGGAACTCCTGTCACGGCAGATAAAGACATTGGTCTTGTTCAGGAAGTTACAGACAATTTAAGTAGAGAGATTATTGAATCTATGGGTTTAGGGGCAATAGATACTCAGAAAATAACTTCTGGAATGGTGGATGTTGGATCCTCTGTTACTGTTGATTTTCAGCATGGAAGGCTTTTAGAGTATGTTTTTGGAACTGTTGCTCATGATGCTACAAGTACTCCAGATATAAAGCACACATTTACGATTAGCAATACTCCGCCGAGCCTAACATTGGAGAGTGGAAATAATTTGACTACAGATACTGTCCTGACGCATGCTGGTTTAATTGTTGAATCTGCAGAAATATCTACTGAATTGGATAGTACTTTAAAATTAAAATGTGATTTTAAGGGAAAAACCACTACTAGTTCTGACTCTGCTTCGGCCGCAGTTTTGAGTAGTCTATCAGTATTTCCTCATTCATTAATTACTGTTCAAATTAATGATGTCACTGCGACAGAGGTTCAAAGTTTCAGTATAAAGATAAATAAAGTTATTGAAAGAAGTGGTGGGACTGGATCCAATCTGTATCAACAAGGCCATGCAACTGAATTAAAGATAGAGTGGAGTGGGACTTTGGGATTCACAGCCAAGACATTACAAGAACTTTGGCTTGGAGGGACTACGCCTTCTGCGACATCAGATCCAACTGCATATGATGTTTCCCTAGATGCAACCAATGGGGTAGCAGCTGCGAGTGGATTAAGACAGTTATTTATTGATCTTGAAAACGGAATTGGAACTACATTTGATGAAGTGGCAACGATTGGAAGTCTAACATTTTTCGATGTGGCGGGTGCAGCTACTCTAAAAGAATGTTATAGTTATGACAATATCGTTGAAGGTTCTTGGTAATCATAATGGTAGAAAAAATAAAAATACAAACGGATGCTGGAGAACAAATCGTAACACTAACCAATCCAAAGGGACGACAAGTTAAGAAGGGTTTCAAATTATTTACAAAATTAATGAATGATGATGGAACTGAAAATGTAAATGCTCTAGTTGAATATCTAGATTATTTGGATGAACTATCTGCAGAGTTAGTTGGAATGACTACTGAAGAACTTGACGATTTAGATAATGAAGAGAAAACAAAAATAGTTGGTCATTATCAGAAAAAGATTGAGAAGAGGGTAGATTTTTTGAAGTCCTCGTTGAGGCAAGCAAACTCTGTGCCTCCGGTGACGGAAGAGAAAAGTTAGTTGATTTCGCAATCAAACGAGGAAAACCATGGTATCCTTATCGAGAAGATATACTGAGATGTTTGGACAACTTCGCTTTCAGTCAAACATTTTCATTGTCTCCAAAACAAATAAGAGAAGGATTTACTGAAGATGAAAAAAGGGAGTATAGAGCAATGTTAGAAGGCTTTGCAGCCGCTAAACAATCTAAAAAATAGAAAATGGCAGATTTAAAATTTACTGTGTTAGCCGACCTAAAGCAGTTGAAGGCAGATATAAAGAAATTAGTATCTGAGAAGTTCAAAATTGGTGTTGAAGGTACTGGTGTCGCTGGTGGAGTAACTGGAGCTCCAGCAGCTGTTGGAAAAGGTGAGGCTCCAAAAACCGCAAAGAAAACAAATAGCCTTCTTGGAAGACTCTTAAAATCTATGGGTATACTTGCATTTCTTGCTAGTTTGAAACCAATTGTGGATATTTTATCTTTTTTATCTGGTCTATTTATTTTTGGAATATTTACAATTCTGAAGATTATAAAAAATATCAGAGAAGGTTTGGCAGGATTTAGGGAAAAGGTTAGGACCTTCTTTTCAGAGTTGCCAGGCAAAATTTGGGAATTCATTAAATCACTACCGGGATTAATTTGGGATTGGATAAAAACTGGTTTCAATTGGATTAAAGAAAAATTATCATTATTGAAATCAAAGTTAATCGAACTTAAGGATAAATTTGTAGGGAAACTTATTGAACTTAAGGATAAATTTGTAGCAAGATTGGCTGCCATAAAAGCGAAGTTAGTAGAATTGAAAGACAAATTTGTAGCAAAATTAGTTGCCGTAAAAGATAAAATTATTGAACTTAAGGATAAATTTGTAGAGAACTTAAAAGAATTGCCTGGAAAGATTTGGGAGTTTATGAAAGATCTTCCTGGTATGATATGGGATTTTATCAAAGGTCTCCCTTCTCTGATAGCTCAGGCCATAAAAGATATTTTTGGCAATGTTACAAGTTTCGTTAAGGGTCTTATAGGTTTTGCAACTGGTGGTATTGTTACTAGTCCTACAATTGCTAAAGTTGGTGAAGCTGGTCCAGAAGCAATAATTCCTCTAGATAAACTTAACGAGTATGGTTCCGGTGGACAAACTACAATTATTTTCAATGGTTTAACTTGGCCAGAGGCAATGGAGCAAGTAAAGAGAGAACTAGGTGTAGAAAACACAATTGGAGGTAGATTCTGATGGCGGCAATTGTTGATTTAACGCTAACGAATGCAGGCAATAGTAAGCAATTTCAGTTTAGGGCGGCAGCCCCACTCAATATTTCAAAATCTCAGCCAGTAATTGCAATTCCATTTATAGATACAACTCCTGCAAACACTATTTTATTCAGACTTAGTGGACAAGAAGAAAAAGTTTCTTTCAGTTTTGCATTGTTTGATGATGGAACTAGGGTCGATAATAGTACAAATCCCACTGCGATTATAACAGTCAATCAACAAGTACAATATTTAAAAGATACAATTTTTTCTGATGAATTTGATACTACTTGGACAATTATTGATACAAATAATAGATATTATTCTTCTGCGGTTGAAGTTGTAATAACTGATTTGAGAATTGACTCATCTAGGGGATCTCTTGGTTTGGCCACAGGTAGTATATCTTTGCAACGTGGAAGAACTGGGAATTTATAATGGCTACAGAGAAAATTAGGGTTTTCAAAGGAGTTACAGAGTTACCTAGCAATGATGCTACTTACACAAAATCAGATGATCAAGTTGTAGATAGGGCCGAAATGAAAATAGAGGCAAATTCTAATGTCGAAACTACTTCTGTAATTGATTTCAAAGATGCTGCCGCAACTACTACTGTTTTTACTGCCAAAATTGTCAATATTAAAAAAGAATCTTTATGGAAAATTAAGATGCTTGGGAGAGGTTATGAGTTAAATAATTTTAGAGTTGAACAAGTTTATGAAAATAGATCTCCAGAATACATTGTACAAGATATTATAGATAATCAATCCGCCAATCTTACTTATGCTAGTACCGAAACGAGTGGAGTAACAATTTCAAAATATATAGCAAAAGCTTATGCGATTGATGTAATAAAAGATATGATGGTTCTTTTGGGTTGGCAGATAAGAATCGATACCAGTGATAATTTTTATTTTGAACCAAGGGGAAATATAGATAATGGGAAAACATTCACTTATGGTGGAACTAGTGGTGATATAAATATAACTTTTTGGGAAGAAGACGATTCCAAGAAATTCAATAAAGTTAAAATAATTGGTCAAACCGTCCAATTCAGAACACAAGATACTGATACTGGAGATGGATCAACTACTGAATATACTCTAACAAACAAACCAAATGGAACTGTTAAAGTCTTTGTAGATGGCGTTGAAAAAGAAGGTGGTGCAGATGGGGAGAATGATTTTGCTGTTGAACCAGAAAATAAGAAAGTTATTTTTGCAGTTGCTCCTGGGAATACTCTTGCATTAATTTTTGAATATTCTTATGATCTTCCGATAGTTATTATTGATCAAGATGATGGTTCAATAAATGCTGATGAAGAAATTTTTAAAGAAGTTCCTGCACCTTTCATCGATACTTTTTCAGATGCTAGAAGATATGCGAGAGAATTATTAGCTGTACATAGTGATGGAGAATTGAGAGCAAAAGGAGTTGTTTCTGGATTTGATTTTGATAGGGATGTTGGTGAGTTAATCACATTAGTGGATAATAAAAGAAGCAGAACTGAACAACTAGTAATAAGAAAAATAATTTACAAATTGAATGATAATAAAACGGAATTTGAATTTGGAACAAGAGAATTTGTATTCTTTGACTGGCAAGCAGAGGTTCAGGATAGAATAAAACTAATTGAGAGAAGAATTCAAGAAGAGCAAGATGTAGTATTTGCTAGGACTCTAAAACACGATATGAGTGTTACAATGAAAGTTCAACAAAACTCTGAATTCGATAATCCAGTAGATTCGTTTATCCTTGGGCATGAAACTCTCGGTAGATTACGTCCTGACTTAAATTTTGAAGTTGATTGTTCTGATTTAGCAACCGCCCATCATGGAGATTGGAATGGTGCTGGCATAGGTGGATCCCAATATGATTTTGTTAATGTTTTTACAGATTTAGTTAGTTATTGGAAATTGAATGAAGCAGAAGGAACAAGCGTGGTCGATTCAAAAGGAAGTAATGATGGGACAAATACCTCTGCTACCATTGTAGATGGGAAATTTGGATATTGTTTAGAATTTGATGGATCCACTAGTTTTGTTGATTTGGGGGATGATACTGATTTTGAGTTTGCAGGAGGCGATTTTACTTTAGAAGCTTGGGTAAATCCAGATGTTATAAATGTAGCACAGGCAATTTTCTCTAAGTGGAATATCTCTGGAAATCAGAGAGAATATCTTTTTCAGATAAATTCTAGTGGAAAATTAGAATTAATGACTTCTTCAGATGGAACTGCAGAATCAACCGCTACTGCAACTACTGCTCTAACGGCCTCTACTTGGCAACACGTGATTGTTACAAAAACTGGTACTACGGCTACATTTTACATAGATGGGGCCTCAGATGGCTCAGGAACAGTCGATAACGTAATAAATACAGGGACTGCTAAAGCATATATTGGAGCTTCTGAGAATAATGGGGCTAGTCCTGATGATGTTTTTGATGGAAAAATAGACAATGTAAGGGCATATAGCAATGATTTAGGTTCTGAAAAGATATTGGAATTATATAATATCTCTGGAAGAGAGAATTTTAGGCTTTCACATGGGGTATTCAATGGAACTGATAATTACATAGATACTGCAGATCACTCTGATTTGGATGGTGGGGATATTTTTTCAGTTTCTTTTGCAATAAAGATGTCTTCATTACCAGGAACTCTAACTTGGATTATGAATAAATATGATGGGACTGATGGATGGGGTGTAAGAATCAATGCTAGTAATAAAGTTGAGTTATTTTATGATGATTCTGTTGATGGGGAAATAACTTTCGATACAGATCAAGTCCTATCTACTGGAAAATTTGAACACATAGCATTTACCAAGAACGGAACTAGTCTAAAGGCATATGTTGGTGGCACTGAGACAAATTCTACAACTGCTGGAAGTGCCACAATAGGTACTAATGTTAGTGATTTTGAGGTTGGGAGATATAGTACTAATTTCTTTGGAGATAGATTAGACGAAGTAAGAGTTTACACTGATGAGTTAATATCCACAGAGGTAAGCGATATAAATAACAAAATTAATCATACTGATAACTTGGTACTTTGGTGGAGTATGGATAATCCAAATTTGGGTGATAGAATTCAAACAAAAAGGGAGTGGACAATAGGAGCATGACATTAACTACACTTTTAATTAATGATATTAGGGATGTATCTAAGGCGCGCATAGGTACGACTTTTACTCATGGGGCTGTAGGTAGCGATAATACTGCGTCACAAGCTTCTGACACAACTCTTGGTAGTGAAGATTTCAGGAGTGCTATAGATGATTTCGATGATTCTGCAACAAGTACTACAACAACTCAATTACAAGTTGGATTAACTGAAAATAATGGAAATAATATAAAAGAAACTGGTTGGTTTAATGCAGGGGCTGCCGGAACTATGTGGACTAGAAATGTTATAACTACAATAGCCAAGACTGCAGACATAAGAGTTTTTTTAGATACTCAAATTACATTCACAATTTCGGAGACAACATAAATGGCGGATTTAAAATTCAACGAAATAATAGAAAAGTTACAGAATATTCATGAAGAGTTTCCAGATATGAGATTTGGGGCAGTATTACAGGCTGCAATAGATATGAAGAGAGTAAAGAAAAATACTGATTTACATGATGTAAGTTCAAAAAAAATACTTAATAATCTAACTGAGTATGAAGATAATTTAATATCTAAGAAAGGAGGCAAATAACGATGGCAGATTTGGTAGATGCAGATGGGGGAACACTCAGTGGAGATGAGTGGAATCGTTTCTTTGAAGGGTCATTTAATAAAATAATTGGGCATTGGTCAACAAAAATGACCGATACTCATGCAACATTAACATATACAAGTACAAGGTGGCAGAATGCTACAAGACTTACAACAGATGGTGGGGCAACTTCTTCAGCCTTAGCAACTGGTTGTACAAGTGCAGTTATTTGTAAACAAAACAGAGTTAAAGCAATTGGATATACTGGAACAACAATAAGATTTACTGCAAATAGTGGGGCTACATGGGCAAATGCATCAACAAATCCTCCAAATATTAGTACTGTAACCAGTATAGATTTTGATATAGAAGGTAGAGCATATATTTCAGGAACAACAGCTGCTACAATGGGATTGTGGTATTCAATAGATGGTGGAGATAATTGGACTCAAGTTGGTACTCCTGCAAGTGGAGCTTTTACAGGAGTAAAAATGCATGATTCAACACATGGATTGGCAATAAATACTTCTGGAGGAATATTTTATTCAACAAATGGAACAACTTGGACAGATACAACACATCTTAATGTATTGCCAAATAACGTAACTAATACAGAAATATTGGTTTTAACATCTGGTGCAAATGTATCTGATTTTTCAGCATTAATATCAGCAAGGGGGTCATCTATGGGTGAAACGGGGTTTGTGGGAAAATATGATGGAACTGCACAAGCCATACCAAATTTGGGAATTATAGGTAGACCACTTAAAGAAGTATCAAATATACTTAAACTTACAAATGGAAATATCATCTATGCAGTTAAGAATAGAGAACTTGGTAGTGGATATTGGGGTCCTATGGGTATAACTCTTTATATGACTCAAGACGAGGGAGTCACTTGGTATTCAAAATTTGTTGGTATTCTTGCTGGGTATCAAACATCCTCAGAGAAATTCCCTTGGACAAAAATAGGAGATGTGTTAATGGAGTATGACACAAATAAAGTATTAATATATGATGAATATAGATGCTTTACTTTTGATTATTCATTTATATAAAAGATAAATTATACAATATGTGGGTAGGATAAGAATGATATTTCCAATAATGTGGTTAATTTGTTTCATTTGCATAATGATTGCTATGACTATAGATAATTTCTTTTGGATTAGTGCGAGTCCTGAATATCCAAGATACAAAAAGTATTCACTAAAACAAAAATTAAACTACATTTGGTTTAAGAGAGTTATTCCAGTATGGACTGCTTGGAGAGATTTAGTTCCTGCAGTAATTACAAGTTTTTTATTAACATTAGTAGTTAGGAGTTTACAATGACTGGCAAAATAATGAAACTTGAAATTGGAGACATAATTGGGCACAAAGGAAAGGGTTGGTTAGCTTTTTTAGTAAAGATTGGTGCAAAACAAGAACATTCACATGTTATGGTTTATCTTGGAAACAACCAAATAATTGAAGCTGCCCCAGGGGGAATAGAAATAAGGCATTTCAATATAGATCATGTTGAAAATCCAAACAGATGGACTGTATCGAGAACTAAGATACCATTAACAAAAGAACAACAAAATAAAATAGTAAGAAAGGCTTACGAATTCTCTGCAGAGAGTCACAAATATGCTTTCTATCAAGGGCCCATGGCATTTCTCTATAAATGGTTTAGAGATTGGGATTTACTTAGAAATTTGATTGTAATTATTGGAAGTATAGATGAAAGGAAATTCATGCACTGTGCAGAATTAGGTAGTAGATTATTTTTTGAAGGAATTGAAATAGATCTAAGTCCTGAACATCACGCTTTAACATTACCAGATGATATTACTTATTTGAATAGTCCAAAACTAATGAGGATACAATGGAAATTCTTGAAGAAGTCCTAAGAGATGCGAGATTCAATGTAAACGATGCTTTAGATAATGAATGCCTTAATCTTGCTAAATCTTACGCTATGGATATGCAAATTATGTTAGATAACTATGCTGGAATGCTTAGCAATGAAAGCTTTGAGTTCTGGAATTCTGAATACGAAAAGTTAATGTGGAGGATAGACAATGAAGGAAACTAAAATATTAAAGGAACTATTGAAAAGAAAATTAACAATAAGAGAAATACAAGATATAGCACGATGTTCTAAAAAAGATGCCAAAGGAATAATTAGAGAACTTAGAAAAGGACATTTCAATGTACTTAAAGATAATAAGGATTTTTTCTATGTTGATAATTCAAAAGCAACAATGACTACTTATTTTGTTTCAGGACCTACTCAAAGAAGAGTAAATATAAAATACGGTTCTTGTAGTGATTTACATACTGGTTGTAATCTTCATGACTCGGGAGCACTTCAGGAATATTTTAAAAGAGCTATAAATGAATTTG
>DAOVRE010000224.1 GCA_030628305.1 Candidatus Heimdallarchaeota archaeon
GGAATTTCAAAATTAAAATATATTGGACTAGATGAAAGTTTTATTATGATGCAAAAAGTATAGAAAAAGAAAAAGTTACTTCTTCTTCTTTTCAATACCTATGTCGGTTCTTTTAGCTAATTCAGGAACAATTTGTAGAAATGGCAGGATTGCATTCGCTATAGATGAGAAGGCATCTTCTTTACTTCCAGTTATTATCATTTTATCAATCTCTAGATTCTGATAAATTTCTGGAAGTTTCTCAATTATCATCTCTTGGAATAAACGAGAATCAGATTTGTTTAAAGCTTCGATTCTTTTGAGAATACCTTCAGCTTCAGCCATTTTGGCTTCACGAATAACTGTAGCTTCACCTCGAGCTCTTGATTCAATTTCGAATTGTTTAGCTTCAGCTAATTTCTTAATTTTATCAGCTTCAGCAGCAGCTTCAATCTGAATCTTTGTTTGATAAGTTTGAGCTTCGACTTCTGTTCTCCTTCTCTCTAATTCTTGAACTTTAATATCTTTTTCTTTCTCCTTAGAGTCGACATCCATCCCAACTTCTTGTTGTTCAATACCTACTTTGCGGCTAACTTCAAGATCTCGCAATTTAGTTATTTCTTCCATTTCAGCGTTTTTCAGTCTAGCAAGCTTCTCTTGTTCAATTTTCATAATAGCGCTGACATTTGACTTCAGGTTAGGGTCGATTATTTCGATCTCTCTGATTTCACATGATTCGATAACCAAACCCCAATCTCTTGTCAAAGTGTGTAATTCTTTAGTTACAGCTTCGATAATAGCTTGCCTATCCCTAATAATTTTTTCTAGTGCCATATTTGCACAAGCAGTTCTGATAATACTTTCTGCTGCATTTTTGATGATTTTCTCTACGTGTGCTTGTGATTTTATATCCCATGAAGTTCGTGAGAACGCTACTTCAGGATCAACAACACGCCAAAAAATGAATGCTGTTACACTTATTTCTTGAAATTCTCGTGAAACCACTTTTTCTTTAGCTTCTAAAAATGTAGACTGTGTTGTAACAGGTATCACTCTGACTTCATCTATAAGTGGAATGACTACAGCTTTTCCTCCAATACCTGCTTTGATGACTCTCCCATTCCTGAAATGTATCATATAAGTATCAGAAGTAAATTTCCGATAACGACTTGCATAAAATAGCAAGAATAGTATTGCGACTCCAACGATTCCAATAACTATCCAAACAATAACCATTGTTATTTCCATCTTCTTCATACCCTCTGTTTTCTGTGAGTAAATTTGGTTATGGTCGCTTTTTAAGGTATCCAAATGTAAGTATTTATCAAAAACAAAAAAAACTAAATAATATCAACCAGGTATACTCTGTTCTTTACAGCAACAATGCGGACTTCTTCTTCTCGCTCAAATCTCTTGAAATGGTCAAAGCTTTTTGCATTAAGTTTCTGTAATCCCATACCTTCTCCGAGATCAACATGAATGATTCCTCCTCTTGAATCAACGGGAACATAAACTAATGCAACCTTGCCTACAAGTTGAAGACCACGTATAATTGGTTTAACAGTTGTAGCTGAAATTTTCTTCCAAATATTGGTTATGGCTAATGCTAATAGAAAAGGCGAGACGATTATTACGACTATTCTGAATATTCTTATTCCAATGCTTTCTGAACTAATTTGTAATGTAGATACGCCTAAGATTCCAAACATAAGGAAATAAGTAGACATTAGTAAAAATAACGGGGCTGTTGTATGAGTGATGTCCTTGAAACCATCTGCATGCACTTCGGTAATATCTCCATCATGCCCAGATAAATCCATATCATCCCCAGAAATATCATGATCTATCGACACATCATGGTCAACTGATATATCATGATCTAACGATATATCGTGATCAACAGAGATGTCATGATCCATTGATATATCATGGTCACCAGAAATATCGTGATCAACAGAGATGTCATGATCCATTGATATATCATGGTCACCTATCCCTAAAGCATGAGCTATACTTTCCAAGTTTAGAATAACTGATAGTAAAATCAAAATTCCACCAGATATAAGCAAACCTATTGCTAAATAATAGAGAACACTCTCAAACCCATTGAGGAATGTATCAAATGTCATAATTTCCCCTGCTGTTTCTTCTAAGTAAATCTAGACATACCAACTTAAAAACGTATAGAAATTCAGTGATTAACGAAATAGTCAAATAATTAGTTTACAAGTATAATTTGACTGCATTGAATGGTATTAACGTATCTGATTTCTCAATTTGTATGGATGAAATCAAAAAAGGTGGACTTGAGCCAAAGGTATACACTATTCCGCAAAATTTGATGAGAAAAGTTAGCAATAGTATATTGAAGAAAATTCACGTTGTAATGAAGCTAGCTGAAGAGCAGAAAATTTCTTTGGCTATAGTTGGTGGTTTTGTTAGAGATTTACTGTTAGGCAACCCCAGTCAAGATGTTGATTTTGCTATTTTTAGGGGAGATATTAATGAATTCACACAAGTACTGGTCAGTAGAACAGGAAGCAAAATAGGTAAAATGAACAATAAGACTCTTACAACACAGATTAGGTTTGCAGATGGAACTTTTTTTGAATTTAATTCTACAAGAAAAGAGGAGTATCAATACCCCTCTAGAACTCCACAAGTGGTAACAGGTACAATTTTGGATGATCTCTATAGGCGAGATTTTACAATCAATGCTTTATTACTGTTCGATGATAAAGTCATAGATATTTTCAATGGAAAGGAAGACCTAGAAAGAGGGATAATTCAAACAACTCGAGACCCTGAAACAGTATTTAAAGAGGACTATCTAAGAATGCTTCGCGCTGTAAGGTTTGCCAGTAAATTAGGTTTTACTCTATCCAAGAGAGTTCAAATTGGCATTCGAAAAAACGTTACGAATTTGTTAGAAGTTCCAAAAGAACGAACATTAAATGAACTGAAAAGTGCTCTCAAGAATAATCCAGTTAGTACATTGAAACTATTGATAGATTTGGATATACTGGAAACAATGTTTCCTCTTATTCGAAACCTTAACTTAGATAAGAGTATTTACTCATCTGATACTGTTTTTTTGAAGATTGAAAATAAGTACAAGTACTTAGCAGATAGGGAAGTGTCAGAAATGTCAGTTTACTTTGCAGTTTTACTAATGGAAACCCATGTAGAAGAAGAAGAGAACGAAAAAAGAGGAACTGTTCTGAAACTGAAACTTAACGAACAATTGAGGTTTTACAAATTTTCTAACAAGCAAAGAGATGACATACTTTTCCTGATTGAAAATCGCAACTCACTTCTGAACTTAATTGGCGGTAATCCATCAAAACTTGAGCTCAGACAACTAACTAAGAAACTAGATTTACACATGGAAAACATATCTTACTTAACTGAAGCTGAATTATCTGTTAAAGTTGATGTGTTAGATTTAGCTCCTCTGAAAAATGCTTTAGAAGAAATCAAGCAAAATTATGATCTTATTAACTTTCAACTACAAATTGATGGTCATGAAATCCAAACAATTTTTGGAATTGAGGGGGAAAAAATCAAGCAATTAAAAAGTGACTTGATGAGAGCGATTATGAACGAAGAAATCGATAACACAAAGGAATCTTGTCTGAGATATATAAAAGAAAAACTAGAGCGTTGAATGCAAAAAAGATTAAAGTGTTCAAGCAAAGGATAATCCTCAAGACATAAATGTAGAAAATAATAGATAGGAGTTGAATAAGATTAATTCTGAGGCTAAGATATATCTGATTTCCTTTGTTATATTTTCACTTATATTTACTAGCTCTTATCATTCGTACGCATATCCTTCATACGATTTGCCTAACGCACGTCATGAAACTTGGTCAAACTTGCCAGAGGCGGTCTAACCGTCGTTTAAGTGGGTCCCCTCACGTGCGTTGAGGGGAAGAATCATGAGGATCATGATTGGGGAAGGAAGGAAGGGAGTGCGCATTTACTCCGACAACA
>DAOVRE010000086.1 GCA_030628305.1 Candidatus Heimdallarchaeota archaeon
AATGGAATAATTGGTTTAACAGCACATGGTATTATTAGTTTTATACAATATAGAAAGGAAAGGGAGAAACTTGATATGTATAAAAATACAAGTGATAAAACGTGAAACTAAAGAATAAGGTTCTAGTACTCACTCTCATTTTGTTTTTATATTAAGTGATATTGAAGTTTAAGAAGATATATCTAATCAAATCTATTCCCTTTCTATTAAATAAGAAATAGGAAAATTAGTTCTCCTAATCAAGCAATACTAATCTTTTTCAAGTTTATATCCACACTTTTCACAGATTATTGAATCTCCCTCATAAGCTGTTTTACAGTTCCAACAAACTCGTTTTTCTAATTCTATCCCTTGGTTTCTCTTCCACTCATCTTCTCTAAAATCCACTATGCTTTCCTCCACCTTCGCCCTAACACTTATATTCACTTTACTCATTCCTGAATAAAATTCTTCAATCTGGTCTGCTTGTTCACGGTGCTTTCGTTGTTCTTCTGCTCTAGCCTTAAAATCAAATAGATATTTGATATTCTGAATAATAGTTCTTTCTCTTTCCTTCCCTCTTTGTCTTAGTATATAGATAAAGGAAGAAATCTGTAAAATTACCATGATAGCTACCAAAAAAGGAACAATCCTGTTAGCATCCTCGAAATCAACAAATAGAATGTATAAACTAAGTGGAAGATAACCTATAGCAATAAGCAGGAATGGGATACCAAGAAATAGGTAAAGGATCTCATTTATAACATAAGCAAGTTTGTAACCTTCACCATAGAAGTAATTGAAAACATAATGAGAGAGAAAAGAAGCAATCATTATACAAATGGCTAAGATGGTTAAAACCCTAAGTAAACTATCCTCTAGAAAAAAACTATAAACTGTTACAACGATAAGAATAACTAAAACACTAGCACGAAAGACTATATTGTTTTTTCTAAGAAATCTCTTAGTTTTAGTTAGGACAGAATCTTCCATCATTTTCTATCCTTCTCCATTGGTAATAATCCTAATATCATCGCATGTGTTATGTCTTCCCAGATTTCTGATGGAGATGTATCTTCTCTATGCTTTTCAAAAATTGTGGAAACCAAGCTATCAAAAGTCTCTCTAACAAGAGCTACATCATTATCTCTAATATAACGAATTTTAGCAAGACTGTGTTTATCCTGTTTTATTAACTCCTTAACTTCTTCATTGGTCATTTTAGATATCTGTAAAATTTTCCTATTGAGATGCATCACAACTATGTGATACTGAAAGAGAAAAGCTTCTCTCATTCTCTCTTGGGTTTCATATAACTCCCTTCTAATCTTAAATTCTTTCGGACTGTAAGTTTCTTCATTGATTTTATACGTTTTTTGTAAGAGATTCTTTCCTGGAAGGATATGGTTCTCAGAAACAATTAACCTGCTCTCTTCTAATTGGTTGAGATGATAGTAAATATTTGTCTTTTTTAGATTAAGTTTTTTAGCTAATTCTTTTGCTGTTAAATTGACTCCACGCCGGATTTCATCCCAAATTTCTATCTTGATGGGATCGCTAACCATATCAAGCATTTTTATAGAAATACTCTTTTTACTCATTGTATCACCCTTCATTCTGTGAAATTTCTCTAATCTCTGTAGTAAATCAGTAGCTTGTTGATATATTATCGTTGTTTATATTTATAAACGTATTCAAAAAATGTAGAACGTTATAATTAAATCAAAAATAGTTGTGTTTGATTTAGAAAGTCAGTTCAATCAGTGATGATTTAGGAATATTGCCAATGGTACTCCTTGACATTTTTTTAATTTTAATTATTCTCTGTATTCTCTATATTTTGTTCATTCAACTCTTTTTTTGAAGAATATTTTCTACGTATGAGCGCAAAGCCAAGACTGAGGAAAATTGATAGAAACAAGAAAACCGTGGGCCAATATTCTTTGCTAATAGTATCACATGGCCAAAACATCCATCTTATTGATGGAAGAGATAATAGTTGTACAAGAAGGTACATTGCAGCAAAAAACACTCCACATGAAAATACAGTAACTGGAATGCGAATCATGTAATTAGCTTCTTTGATATTTTCTTCATCAACTTGTTTCTTAGATAGTTTAGGGAAAAAACTACCTGTTTTGGATCTGTAAAGTAAATATTCTCTCCCAAATTGCTTTGTCAAAGCCCAATCTTCATATTCGGAGATAAAGAAGAGTATGATAGCAAAGATAGACCATGAGAGAATGTCACCAACCTTAATACCAGAATCTGTTGTCCAAGGGATGTAAAGTGAGTTTACAAATGCCATGAGTATAATTCCTAAGTGCTGAGGATGTCGTATATACTTATATGGTTCACCAGTTGCTAATCCGCCTTTTTTTTCTTAACTTTAACTAAAGTGGTTACACCCCATATAAACAAAGTCAGTCCAAGTACGAATGTAAGAACCTCGAAAATCATTAAGGAAATGAACTCTGGGAATCTAAAATATCCTAATACCCAATTTGGATTGCCAAAAATAGCAAATATACTCCAAGAAGAGAAGGCTAAAGGAGCCATCCAAGCCATTGGAATAAGAATGCTTGCTATTATGGGAGTATAGACCCAAATAATTGTTGGAAGCATCAGTATAATAGTAACCATTTTTGATAAAACAGCCTTAAGCTTATCTTTCATCGCAGATACCTTGCCTTGAACTATTATAAGGGTTGTTCAGAAAGGATTGAAATCAGAATCAGTTAATCTTTTCTCGGTAACATTCTTAAGAAGAGTTATGTTAATTTAATATCAATTGCTCAAGGTAATTCTTTATGAACCAAGTTGATGTGTATAAAAGGAATTGGAACAAATATAGTCGAATTATTAGAGACGGTTTAATCTCTCATCTGGATGATAACTATGTTTGGTTAGGTAAGAAGGTGCATGATAGAACTAATCCACCTTTCCTTGCTAGTATTGTTAAGGTTGATTCCAGTCTTTGGAAGAATATTCAGGAAATACAATCAGATATTGAGAGAATTGATTCAAGGCAGGAATTTTTTCACCCAACATATTTTCACATTACTCTAAGTGAATTTGGTTGGAAAGATCAAGTTGATTACAATAAAATTAAACAAAAGATGGAAGATATTCTTCTTGATTTTTCACCCTTTAAGTTGGAGATTAAGGGGTTAAATTGTTTTGAACGAATAATTTATGCTCAAGTTTTTGATGAAAACCGAGTTCTGCGGAGTATTTATTATAGGATGTTAGAAGAATTTTCGTTTCTAGAAAAACGTTTTCCTGAATATATTCCCCATGTTTCTATGATTAGAATCAACACAGAAGAAGCAAAAGATGTGATAGATCAGGTTGAACACAAGTATAGAGAAGTGAATATAGGCGAAATGAAAGTAGATAATATCCAAATTGTTTCAGTAAGACCATACTTAAGTGTTGGAAGGATTAGGACAGAAGATAAGATAGTTCTAAGTGATTAATAGTCCTACAAAACAAATTAGTTACAATCAAAATATTTTTTATATGCTTACGCTCAAAACTCTTTGCAGAATAGCCTCGGTAACTCAGCGGCAGAGTGATTGACTTGTAATCAATTAGTCGGGGGTTCAATTCCCCTCCGAGGCTCCATCACATTTTTCATTTCGTCTGAAAACTTTAAAATATTCTGTATCTATTGCTTCCTTCATGATAAGTTATGAGGATTTTGAGCGTGTCGATATAAGAGTAGGTAAAATAATCAAAGCAGAAGAGTTTCCTGAAGCCAAAAAGCCCATGTATAAACTGTTAATCGATTTTGGAGAAAAGATTGGGGTAAAGAAGTCTAGTGCTCAATTGGTTGTTAATTATACTTTAGCAAGATTAGAAAACAGACTTGTAGCATGTGTAATTAATTTTCCCCCGCGTCAAATAGGTCCAGTGAAATCAGAAGTACTAGTTTTGGGCTTTCCAGATGATTTAGGTGAACCCGTTCTTATCAAACCAGACATTGATGTACCTCTAGGTGGAAAGTTATACTGATTATTCTTCTTTCGCTTTCTTGATTATTTCTTGAATAAACTCTGACTTTCCTGTAGTATATTTTTCTCTATCAAGCTCGAACTTCTTATGCAGAACTTGTTTTAACCTTGAATACTCTTCCGCTTCTTCTGGATTTGCTCTTAGATAATCTCTAAACAAGATATGTTTTGTCCACTCTGGATGATTCTTCTCCACAACATGAAGATGGTGAGTTCTGAACTTTTCTCCCCCTTTAACAAAAAGATGTCTATCGGGAATTCCCTGTTCCCCACGATGAACGTAATCCAGCTGTTTTAATGGCTTGATAATTTTTGATATGTTTGACAATGAGTTAATAGCAGCAAGAATATCGATAATTGGTTTCGAAACAATGCCAGGTATTGCAGTACTTCCTATATGTTGAACATCTTCGAAATAATCACCGGTTGCTGTAAGAAGTTTATTAGATTCTTCTTCAAAAAGAGTTTTCCACTTGGGATTATACTTACTTAACTTTACAACACCACGTTTTAAACCGATCATATTATCGAAACAAAGAAACCTAAGTTTGTTTATATTTTTATCTTTTAGCAAGGATAAGGTGCACGTAGCAAAACAGATTTTCGAATAGGATGATTTAATATATTATCACAATCATTGAATCTATATGCATCCTAAGGATGAAATCGAATCTGAATTACAGAGACTGCATGACTTTGGATTTTTAAAGCAAAATGAATCAATTTCAGATATACGAAACGATTTACATTCTTCAGAGATGTGGGCAGATGTTTTCTGGAGAAGAAGAAAAAATCATGCCAGAAGAGATGATCCTGAGATTCAATTCTTATTTGAAAACAACCCAAAAACAATTCTAGAAATCGGTACAGCCTATGGGCGCATTCTAAACAAGATTGCTTTAGAAAACGAAAAACAAGTTAAAAAAGCAAAATTATTTGGAATTGAGATTTGTAAACACTGTGAGAAATACTTCCAAACTTATTCAAAAAAACACCCTTTGTTAGAGAATAACACTATTCTTTTTGATGATTTCTTAAAAAACAACAATGTGTTTCAAAAACAATTTGATGTAATAGTTTTACCAATGAATACCTTCCCCAGTTTTCCTATTTCAATGTTGGATGATCTATTCTCAGCTGTTAGAAAACACTTGAATCCTAATGGTTTATGGCTTTTTTCAACCTACAAACCAAAAGCAACTGATAACAAGTTCAATTCAGAAAGTTCAACATGGAATCACAGTGGAGAGTTATTAGTAGACCTAGGCAAAGACATTATTGCTGGTGAACATTATCAATTTCCAGCAGTTAAGAAGGACTATGGAATGCGAGCAATCACTTATTCCTCATATACCAGACTAACACGAGATTACAAATTAAAAGAAAGGATAGTTTATAGAAACACGAGGGAGTTTATTAATCCTGATGATTTGAAGAAAATAATAAGTGACTATGACTTTCATATTAAATTCATAGACACCTCAAGCCATTCAGCAGTATATTGCTTGTCAATAACTTAGACTTGTATAGTAGTAGTGGTTAGTCTATCAGTTTAATATGTATAAATTAGAATTCCCTTCCCTTTTAACTAACCTCAAAATGAAGTTAGGAAAAACAGGTAAGTGATTAGGAGCATTCAGCAGTAACTATTTCCATTAATCCCAAGATTTCTAGAAGTTTTTTTTCTAGATCTATACCGACAATGCCCGCGAGGGCTAAAGTGCTCAAAAGACTTTCGACTAGCTCATCTTCAATTGTTGGATCACATTCTAATCCTTCACAGTCATCTAAGATTTGACTGGCAAAAGCATTAAGCATTTTTTCTCCCATAATCCTACTTGGAGTTTTTGGAACGTTCATTACATCTAGTTGTTTCACACTGTTTCGGCTGTTAATGAGTTCAAGCAGTTTTCTTTGTGCTTCGTTTATTGTTACCATTTTCGTCACTTACCTTACGAGTTTTTCCTATTTATACAGAGATAATATTTACTTATAAAGAAATCTAATATATTCGATAATCACCACATTGTTCCAGTAGAAATTTGATTGATAAGGTATAAAACTGATGATGTCTCGATTCGCAGGTTCTGGGAGGTCTAGCTTGAGAAAACGCCAATTTCCATTGGAAACCATGGGGAGGGGCTTTTAGACGCCCTAAAGAAAAATATCGTGAGAAATGGGCTTATTGTCGGGACTCTGTGAGGGGGTTTTTGTCGGAAAATGTAATACCAGAACAATATTTGTGAATCAGAAATTTTCCGATTTTCCAAATAAAAGACGTATATTTGGGAGAAATACAAGATATTGCAGGATTTTTCTTTTTGTATCGAAACTTTAAAAAACTCAAGATTAGAACTCATCCTAATCGTTTACAAAGGGTCGATAGTTCAGCTGGAAGAACGCTTCGCTTGCACCGAAGAGGCCTCGGGTTCAAGTCCCGATCGGTCCACCAATTTCGTTTTTTATGAATTTGATTTTTCCCGCGGTTTTGATTACGTTGTAAATGTATAGGAAAAGATTTTTGATTTATAGATAATAGAATACTTTACCCATATGATTTCCGTAGTTATCCCTGTTTACAATGAAGAAGGAAATGTCATTCCACTACATAC
>DAOVRE010000179.1 GCA_030628305.1 Candidatus Heimdallarchaeota archaeon
CCTCACCGCACGTGAGGGGACCCACCTAAACGACGGTTAGACCGCCTCTGGCAAGTTTGACCAAGTTTCATAACGTGCCTTGACAAAACTATATAAATAGAATTCAAATGATGGTTGACACAGAGTTAGAAAGCGTGATGATTGAAATGAGTGATTTGAATAAGTTCTTTACGGAAAACAAAATCGAGTTTATACAATTTCAGTTTACAACAATTTTTGGAGAACTAAAGTCAGTAGGATTTCCAGCAAGTATCTGGAAAGAGATGCAGGAAGGAAGTGGAGTAGACGGTTCTTCATTAGGCTTCTTACAAACTGAACAAAGCGACATGATTGTTGTCCCAGATTTGGAAACAGTGTCCATAATCCCATGGGAACCAAGAATTGCTAGGTTCATCTGTGATATTCATAAAAATGATGGTACTCCTCATCCTACAGACCCAAGGAATGTGCTAAAAAAAGTGATGGGTCAGGCCAATAATCTTGGATTTGAATACAAAACCAGACCTGAACTGGAGTGGTATTTTCTTGATGATGAATTAGATCCAGTTGAAGATGGCGAATACATGGATACTTTGCCATTTGATATTTTAGGTATTTTAAGGCGAAATATGGCAAAGGATATGTTAGAGATGGGGATACCCGTTAAGACAATTCATCATGAATGTGGGCATGCTCAACAAGAGATAGAATTTGGTGTTTTAGACGCTTTAAAACAAGCTGATAATACCCAAACTGCAAAGTTAATCATCAAGGCAAACTCACTTTTTGACGAAGTAATTGCTACTTTCATGCCTAAGCCTTTTGAGAATCTGGCTGGAAGCGGATTACATATACATCAAGTTCTTACTCAGAACGGAGCTAATGTTTTTTCAGATGAAGAAAGAGGAATAAGCGATAATTTAAGATATTTTGTTGGTGGTATATTAGAAAATGTCGATGCAATGACTGCAATATTCAATCCAACAACAAACTCGTACAAAAGATTAGTACCTGGTCATGAAGCACCAGCATTCAAATCGTGGGGAATCGCTAATCGTACAGCGTTAATCCGAGTTCCAGGATATGAAAAGAAAGCAAGAGTTGAATTTCGTGCAACAGATGGTGCTACAAACATCTACCTTGCTTCTGCTTTACTTTTAGCTGCTGGATTAGATGGTATGAAGAAGAAAATTGAACCCATTCAATCTACTGTAAAAAACATAGAAAAATTAACTATCCAAGAAAGAAAAGAAATGGGAATCACTCAACTTCCTTCCAGCTTAAGTGATGCCTTGGATCATTTAGAAAGTAGCTCTTTAGTTTCTGAAGTAATAGGGAAAGAAATCGCAGACATTTTCTTAGAAGTGAAAAGAAAAGAATGTAAAGAGCATTTAGGAGCTAAATCTACAAGCAAAGAAGCAGAATGGGAATGGGAATATCTAAAATATTTAGAGAGAGCTTAAACTACTCTTCTTTTCTTCACTGTATTAACTATTCAATCATTTTTAATAAGGGAACTTTAATAAATCATGTTTAACTAATTTAATCTAACCTTTTCGAGATGGTAAAACTGGCTTTTGAGAGAGATGATGTCTATGAGATTAAGTTTAGTGATTTAGATCTCCCAGAAGTTGACATTTCAAAACGCTTGAGAGCACAAATTCTAACTCAATTATATTTGATGAGAGAGATTAATTTAACAGAGTTTTCAACTGACTACAAAATTCCAGTTGAAGCAATTAAGGATTATATTCAGTTAATGGTACAAGCTCTCATTGTGAGAGGTTCATACAAAAGAAACATATTTTCTTTAGCAACAATATACAAGCATCCCAAAATAAATTCTTCACGAGTGACACCATTAAGAAAGATAATTCTCGGATTTTTATCTCAATCAGAAAAAGTGAGCATGTCGAATCTTTCAGAAATAGTAGGCATATCAAAGAAAGAACTTATTGATCACTTATTTTTCCTGACAAGTAGGGGTCTATTTATAGGCTCAATAAAGCAAGAGAATGTTTTTGTACAATGGAACTGGGCACCAGACGAGAAAATTAAACTTACAGAAGACGATACATTTATTGTTGGAATTGCTATGATGCTGAGAAAAGCAAACATAATCACAATTTCAAAAATTACTGAATTTCCTAAAGAGGTAATCATAGAAAAAATATCAAAACTTTTATTGTTAAAAAAATTAGAGGCAGAATTGGAATTCAAAAAGAAAAAACTTGGAACCACTTCAGTATTCATCAATATTACAAAATATATTATCGAACCTAAGATTATTCCTTTATCAACTTTACAAGGTATTGAAAAAGAAGTCATAGGTTACCTCATATTAACCAAAAAAGCTTCTCCTCAAGAGATTGGCAAATTCACAGGAAAGGAAAGAAACGAAATCCTAAGAACCTTAGCAACTCTAACTGCAAGAGGAACCTTCCAAGTTGTGTTTTTAGGAACAAACGATATTGTACCAGTTACTATACCTGAGTTTAGTCCAAAAAGAACAATAGAAGAGATGGCGACTTTATCATTTTTTAGCTATGAAGCACTATTTGGTCTTCTTTCAACACAAAAGAAAATTTCGTTACGAAGACTTGGTGCCTTAATGAATAGAACCGATGGAGAGATATTAGAAGGAGTCATTAACCTACTTTTGGAAGGATTTGTAAAATGCTCATTAAGTGGAAACATCCTAATTATAGAAGGAATCAAGAGATATAGTAGGGCTCAAGAAGGGACATTAGAAAGATGGGAAAAAATAGTTCTAGGGATGATTGTTTCTAAAGCTTATATTACAACCAAAGATATATCGCTTGCATTAGGTATTGACAAGCACCATGCAAAAGAAAGACTATATGGTTTCTATGGCAAGGGGTTAATTAAAGGTTCAATAGAAGGAAATAAACTCATTCCAGAAGAGATTCCTCTATTTCCCCCTCTTGTTCAATTAGATGACTTACCTATTCACTATCAGGAAATATATGGCTACATCATATCTAATCCAAAAACATCTTTAAAATCTATTCAGAAAATTTGGGAAAAATCAGCTGTAGCTGTAACCAACATAATTTTTGAACTAGTTGGTTCTGGATTGTTAAATATTGAGCTCAGAGGAAGCGCTGTATACGTTGAGTCTTTCCAGAAAATCTTACCTAGTAGAGAGTTAAAAGATCTTGGAGAAATCTATATTAGGGTTGTAAATGAGATAGAAAAATCCAGAAGAAGGAAAATCCGACTAGTAACGATTGCTGAAAAGTTGAATCTGCCAGAAATTGACATTTTCAAAATGACTGGTCAACTTATTGCTCATGGTTATTATCAAGGTTCTCTAACCCAATCAACTTTTGAAAGACTTACAAGAATAAGACTCCCATCTAAAAAGACACACTGTTTGAAATGTGGGCATGTTATTGAATCTGCAAATGAACCATGTGAGAACTGTAAGGAGCTTCCTACTAAGTGCTCAATATGTCAAGGATTAATTAAACACGGTGAGACTGTTATGGAGTGCCCTACATGTACCAATTTAGCCCACAAAGAGCACATGGAACAGTGGCTTAAAATAAAAGAAGAGTGCCCCATTTGCAAAACCCGCGTTACAAAAAGGACACTAAAAACGTATTCTACTTAAGAACGTGATGTTTAATGGAATTAGATGAGATAATTAGCACCTTGAAAATGTTTTTAGAAGAACGTAATTGGTTAAAATTTTCACCCAACGATGTTTTCATCCATTTAGTAGAAGAACTAGGGGAAATAGGGAAACATCTGATTTTTGCTTCAGGATATAAAACTGAGGAACAAGGTCACCAAAAACCAGATAATCAAGGATTATCTAGAGAATTTGCTCAGGTCTTCACCCTCTTTTTACAATTATGCATACTTCATGATATTAACCTAGAAGAAGCTTGGATAAATGAAATGGAAACCATGAGAGAGAGGTTTTCTACAACCGACAACTACAAATAATATTTTGAGAGAGTAGAAAATAATGTCTCAAGAATCTACAGGCACTGTAAAGAAAACTAAGAGAAAAACAAAAAAGAACTTCATAAATATCATAGATGTTTCGAAGAAATATTCTCTAGGTGAAGTAATGGTCATAGCGCTAGATAGCGTTACAGTGTCAATACATAGAGGTGAGATAGTATCGATAGTTGGTCCTTCAGGATCTGGCAAAACCACACTACTCAACCTAATTGGAGCTCTAGATTACTTAGATTCAGGAACCATTACTGTTGATGGTCAAGAGCTTAGCAAATTAAGTGATAGGGAATTAAGTTTTGTACGAAGAGAAACAATTGGGTATGTTTTTCAAAATTTTAATTTGTTAGAAGAATTAAACGCAGAAAAGAATATAGAAATGCCATTGATTCTATCAAGAAAACCTAAAGAAGAGCGAAAAAAGAGAGTAGAAGAGTTACTTAGCGCCGTAGGGTTGTTGGAGCGGAGAAATCACAAACCCGACCAGTTGAGCGGAGGAGAACAACAACGAGTTGCAATTGCACGGGCTCTTGCAAATGATCCAGAGATAA
>DAOVRE010000111.1 GCA_030628305.1 Candidatus Heimdallarchaeota archaeon
AAGATGGTTAGCTAACGGTGCTGTTGTATATTTAAAACATAAAGAAGACGAGATTAGAAGGAGAACTGAAGCAAAAGAGAAAATTCAATTGTTTTCGAATGATGGTATGGAGATTATGCAAATCACAGAAGCAATCACAAACAGCCATGGTGTTAACAGGAGGTTTGTTGAGCGAGTGTTTTATGGGAACATGAAAACAAATCCACGCCCATCAAAGCAGTTTCCTCATTTTGATTCTTTTATAGCATCACAGATTCCAACAACTAACAATAGTGGAATGATATGGGATAAAATAGAAAAAATAGAAAAGATAGAAGATTTTGAAGGGAATGTATATGATTTCACTGTAGAACACGATTCTCACAATTTCATAGCAAATTCAATGGTTGTTTCCAACTGTGGTGTACGGATGCTTACCACTACATTAGAAGAGAGAGATGTCAGACCTAAAATCAAGGAACTAGTTGAGAAGTTATATCAGAAGGTTCCTGCTGGAGTAGGTGTTAAGCTCAAACACGATCCAAAATTAGCTAATCTATCACGCTCTGAATTTGACTCAGTCCTAGAAAATGGTGCCAAGTGGTGTTTAGAAAATGGTTACGCAAGAAAGGAAGATGTTCTTCGTATTGAGAGTCAAGGAAAAATGTCAGAAGCTAATGCCTCAAAAGTAAGTGACAAAGCAAAATCTAGAGGACTCAGACAATTAGGCACATTGGGTTCAGGGAATCACTATTGTGAAATCCAAGTAGTTAAGCCAGGTGATATATTTGATGAAGACATCGCAAGAAAACTTGGGATTGTAAAACCATACCAAGTGACTGTAATGATCCATTGTGGTTCAAGAGGTTTTGGACATCAAGTAGCTACAGATTATCTGCGATCAAGTCTTACAGCTATGCGGAAGTACAAAATTCCTATTCTTGATCAAGAACTTGCAAGTGTTCCAATTAGATCAAAAGAGGGTGAAGATTACTTTGCTGCGATGAGTTGTGCTTCTAATATGGCTTTCGCAAACAGACAGATTATCACTTATAATGTGAGAAAAGTTTTCTCGGAAGTTTTTAGCAAAGATGAAGATAAACTAGGACTAAATCTTGTCTATGATGTTTCACATAATATTGCTAAAATTGAAGAACATTCAGTTGACGGTATAAAGAAGACATTAATGGTACATAGGAAAGGGGCAACACGGGGTTTTCCACCAAATCATAGTGAAATAACACAAGAATACCGCGAAATAGGTCAACCAATCCTCATTGGTGGATCAATGGAAACAGGCTCCTATCTTCTAACTGGAAAAGAAAAGTCAATGGAAGTTAGTTTTGGATCTACAGCACATGGTGCGGGAAGAACCATGAGTAGAAGTCAAGCTAGAAGGCAAGTTAGAGGTGATCTTTTACAAAAAGAACTAAGGGAAAAAGGCATTTATGTTAAAGGAGCATCGATGTCAGGATTAGCTGAAGAAGCAGGTTTTGCATACAAAGACATTGATGAAGTCATTACTACTTTGAAATTAGCACAGATTTGTCATCCTGTAGTAAGAGTTTGACCCATTGGAATTGTATAGGGGTAACTTCTTTTTTATTCTTTTCCTCTTAAATCAACAGTTTCCATTTCGAAATTAAGATTTTTTCCCCAGTTTTCAATTTTAAATAATGCTTCTTCAAGTGTCTCTGTTTCTGCTCCTGAAGCTGGTTTGTGTCCACCACCAGACATGCTTTGTGCTAGTAAATCTACTCTGAATTTATCCACCTCTTCAGTCGATAAAGCTTTACTTAATCTAAAACTAATCTTCACTTCATTAGGATATTCAGTGATATATGCAGCTCCGATTGCTCCATTTTTCATAGCCTCACCAGCAATAAATGAAACATTGTAATGAACTGGTCTGTCAATAATGATAACAAAATCAGTCTTTTTTATTCCAGTAGCTATATCAAAAGCTCTTTTACGAGATGTTCTAAGTTTTCTTACACGATTCTGGATATTTCCTTTAAACACCCCTTCTAATCCTTCACTAGCTAAGATTTCTACTAGTTCTCTATGCTGATTAACAGAAAAAGCTGTTTTACAAGCATCTTCTAAAAGCCAGATTTTCCTATCCCATGATTGGGTATGTTTTTCTTCTAGTTCTAATGGTGGAGGAATACTATAACTTGCAGTATTGGTGATTTCTGTCATTTTAGCTAATTCTAGTAAATAATCAGGAAGTTGAGATGAAAAACATTTTCCAATAAGAAATGCTGCACTAGGCGCTCCTGCTTCAAAGACATATTTTGTTGCGTTTATTTCTTTATTCTCATTCGATATATGATGATCAAAGAAGTATTCCATTTTTTTCAAGTTGAAAGGTTCAAGATCAACTATAGCAAACCAATTGGCATTTTTCAGCTTGTCAGCTGCTTCCTTGCTTTTTAGAAGACCATAGTCAACAGGAATAAATTCAAGATTTTCGCTTGAAAATAGATATCTTATAAGTGACGCTGAAACAATCCCATCTGGACAATTAAAATGATAAGCGACCTTTTTTTCTTTAGTATCCAGAAGTTCCAAAACATCTCGTTTATATCTCTCTCTTCTATCTAGTATATCTCCCACAGTTTTTTTTGACATTGTATTACCCTTGAAGTTTATTTACATATTTGCGAAGATTTGCTTGTAATTGGAAAGCCACTTCTTCTACCGTTTCCTTCTTCATTTTACTTATTTTCTTTAAAGTTTCTGGAATGATACTTGGTGATCCTATGATTTTTTCACCATTTATGTGGTAATTTACATCACCATCTGATTCCGTTAATATTCTCTCATACGGTACTTCCTTAAGAATTTGGATATGAGGGGACCCCGATAAAATTGAGGGATTGATACTAAAGAAATATCCTCTGTCTAGAAACTTCTTCAAAACTTTTTCTGGTCCTGAGTACCAATGAATAAGCACATTATTACTGGGAAACTTGTAAGAATCCAAGATTTCTGCTCCTTCTTTCTCTGCTCCTTTTAGGTGAATATTTACAGGATATTTGTCCTTTTCAGCTAATTCTAAAAAGAACTTAAAAGTTTCAACTTGGTGAGGATACCTTTCTTCTTTTTTTATGAAATGATGATCGAGACCAATTTCTCCAATTACCAACACATCACATAACTTGGTCAAATTAAGAAATTGGGATTTGATTTCTTCAGTCAAAGGTTTTTTCGCGCTCCAAGGATGAATTCCTATACCCGGAATAATCTCTTTGTAAGAACTTTGCATTTCTACTATTTTAATAGAATCTGAAAGTTTGGTTGATACCCCAATTACATATTCTAATCCCATCTCTCTCCATTCTTCCATTGAGGTAGTTATTTCAAACTCCTTGAGAAAGCTCTTTCGTGAAATATGACAGTGAGCATCATGAAATTTCATAAGAAGACTAGAAACGTATCGTTTATATCTTTCACGCTTTATAGTACATGTATGGAAAAAAAACTTTTACCTTTAGAGGAAAGAGTTAGAAAATTGGAACAAGAAGTTGAAAGACTCAAAAAAATAATAGAAGCATATTTCCGAGACCCCAAATTTCCTGGTCCCTTACATCCAGATCCAACAAGGAAAAGGAAAGGCCCCTTTGATACAGGACACCCAGATGTAAGCCCCCCTAAAGAGTATTAAGCGAAATTTCACTAGAATGTGATTACAATGTCCAGAAGAAGAATGAGTGCATCGTCTAAGAAAAGAGACTTTGATAATATGGTACGTAAAATGATACATGGGAGCGATGTAATAGTAGAAGTAATAGATGCAAGATTTCCTACATTATCTCGAACAAGGAGATATGAAAATTTAGTTTTACGTAATAGATCAAAGCAGCTTTTTGTTGCAATGAATAAAGTAGACTTAGTTCCTGATCCTGTTGTACAGAAGTGGAAGGATATTTTACAAGAAGAAGGGATAAAAGTTATACCAACTTCAGCAAGAGAGAGGCTTAGCACTTCAATTCTAAGAAATAAGATTATTCGAGCTGTAGGAAAGGATTTCTTCTACATCACAGCTTGTTTTATAGGGTTACCTAACACGGGTAAAAGTTCACTAATCAATATATTGAAAGGTAGATCAAGTGCTCCAGTTGCTCCTGTTCCAGGGTATACAAGGGCATTACAAGTATTAAGAATAACAACCAGATTGAGGATTTTTGATACCCCTGGTGTGATACCAAAACAGCTGTCTTTAGGAGATCAAGTTTTACTCGGTCTTAAGCGTTCAGAAAAGTTACCTGACCCAGTAAGGGGAGCTTGGGCCCTCGTTCATAGAATAGATGAAATAAATCCTGATATTTTACGAGAAAAATACGAGATAGAATATGAATCCCCCCCAGAATTTCTAGAAAAGTTTGCTGAGAAAAGAAATAAGAGAAAGAAAGGAGGAGGACTAGATTTGGATACTGCAGCATTAATTTTATTGAATGAGCACATAAACAAAGCAAAAATACCCGTTTGGGAAGACCCTGATGAATATCTCAGAAAACGAGATGGAGATATGTTCGAGGAAGAAGAGGATTTCATGGATTCTGCTGACTAATCCTCGTAACATCGATACGGACAATGATGGGTATACAGACTATGAGGAGTTTTGTGCAGGAACAGACCCAAAAGACCCAATGGATTATCCGGGAGGAGGAGGATGGTTCATCCCATAACTAAACCTGTGGACGTGTACTTAGTCTCTTCGCTTCTTTTTTTTGCTTTTGTGAGGTAACAGAAGCTGGGTACGGAACACATAAGAAATAAATAAGAGAGCCAATTAAAGGTTCACTAAGTGAAGGGAACAAGCAATGACTAAACACACCAAATGTATTCGAACAAAACTACTACTACTACTGCTCCTAGTGGGAGGTTGGTTTTTTCTTCCCTCTGCAAAGGTGGAAGAAGTACAGAAAACGGGAGTAAATTCTCCTACATTAACCACCACCACCCTTCCCTCTTCATATATCCCTCACGAACCTATCTTGATTCTTTCTGACCAGAATTTCACCGATTACGGTTTCCCAGGAACAGGAACAGAAGAAGAGCCCTATAGAATCGAAGACTACTTTATCAACGTCACAGGAGAAAATCCAACTATTGCCATCTATCGTACCTCAAAACGGTTTATTATCCAAAACTGTTATCTTACAGCAAAGGAGGAGGGGATGTATGCACGAGGGATTGGGATCTTTATTGAGAACACAACGGACAGCCGACCAATCATCAGAAATAACTTTTGCGTCGATTGCGATAGTTGGGGAATACGGATCCGCGAAACGCATTTTGCCACAGTCACGAATAACACCTGTATCGACAACGGTGGAGATGGGATAGATGTTTACATGTCCGCTAATCCGACAGTCACGGACAATATCTGTAGCAAAAATAAAGCAGGGGGAATAGCTATTATTGGTGCTACTGAGGCAATACTTGAGAACAATACCTGTGAAGAAAATGAACTTTGTGGGATCTATCTGGGATCAGTGTCCTTTCAAACCTGCTCAAGAAACAGATGTGAAAATAATAAGATGGATGGGATGAGCTTTGGACTTTGTTATGGAACAATCACAGAGAATTATTGTGCAAACAATAGTAGGTCTGGGATGGATATTGGTGGTTCTTCTTATTCTATTTTTGTAAACAATACTTGTAGAGAGAATGTGAACGGTATGTATGTTATTGAATCTTTTCATCTACAAGTCTTAAACAATACTTGTGAAAACAATGATTATGGGATATACCTTGTTCAGGGAGCCTGGTATGATATGCTTGCAAACAATACTATCATTAATAGCACCTATGATGGAATCTATGCTATGAGAACTAGAGAACTTCTTGTTGTTCACAATCAAATCGAAAACAGTCAACGTTATGGAGTGTACCTCGAAGGACGAGCTAATGACTCGGTTATCGCTTATAATTCTTTCATCAACAACAACCCTGCTGGACTTTCACAAGGGTATAATGATGGTTTTAGGAATATGTGGTACGATAAGGAAGCCAAGAGGGGAAATTACTGGAAAGATTATGAAGGAAAAGGATCATACAAGATTGCAGGTCAGGCAGAAGCAGTGGATAAATACCCTCTAACAGAACA
>DAOVRE010000098.1 GCA_030628305.1 Candidatus Heimdallarchaeota archaeon
CAAGTTCTTGAGCAGTTTTTATCCCTAGTATTTTTTTACAAAGCTTTGCCTTGGGATGAATATTTCCTGCACCACCTATTATTCCAACTGCCATAGGAAGCTCCGATTCACCAACATGGTTACCATTTTTATCCTTATAATACTTACTTAGAGATGTATACTGACCATTTCTTGCAGCATAAGAATGTGCACCTGATTCAATTGCTCTGAAATCATTACCAGTTGCAATAATTAAAGAGTCTATTCCATTCATTATACCTTTATTATGAGTAGCACATCGATAGATATCACTATCAGCTAAATCGTAAGCATATAGAATGTTGTTTACCACTTCTTCTCCACCTAAGGATTCCTTACTAAAGACAGCAGTAACCTTAACAGTTCTTTTTGTTGCATGATTTGAAATGATTCTTAGCAACACTCTACCTTCAGTCAACTCTTCTACTCTTATCTTCATAGCTTCCAACATAGTATTTACTGCATTAGCTCCCATTGCATCCTTTACATCTACTATCAAATGAATAAGTAAATAGGAATCGAGATTTCCTTGAATAGTTTTTAATTCTATGTCCTTTGCCCCCCCGCCTAATTTGATTAATATTTTATTTGTTGAATTAGCAATATCGAGGAGTTCAGACTTATATGCGATTAAACGCTTCTTTGCCAGTTCAATATCTTTAACTTCACAGATTTGCAATTGTCCAATTGTGAAAGATCCTGAATATTCAGCTACAAATCCACCTTTCTCCCTAGCTATCTTTGCAGCATGGCTTGCAGCTGCTACTACAGAAGATTCTTCTATAACCATAGGAACCAGGTAATCCTTTCCATTAACGATGAAATTTGTAGCTATTCCTAGTGGTAAAGAAACCACTCCTACAACGTTCTCTATCATAATTTCGAATATATCTTCAGCAGTTTCTTTTCCTTGCAAAATAGAGATATCTTTCTTTGAGAGAGAGAGCATCTCTGCAATTACTTTTCTTCTCTCTTCTATTGTTTTATTATAAAAATCGGGAATTCGTGAACTGAAGGACATATAATCAATAAGAAAAATAGTGATTAAAAAGTTTATTCGATGATAAACTTACAATTCTTCTAAAACTTGGATTGTTTGATCCTTGAATTGTCTCATAATACGGGTAGTATATCCAGCAATTAGGTTTCGCATTTTCTTTGACATAGGAGTGCAAACTTCTTCTACAACATGTTTGTTGTTTTGAAAATCTGTGCTTAGTTGATCATGAAAATCTCTTACTATTTGTTTGGATAAACGCTTTACTTGACTGGTTCGTATATTACCCATCTAATTCACTAATGTGAGCATTTGACTATTCATTTTAAATCTTACGTTAAGCGATTGAAAAAAGATAAGAAGAATCTTTAGAAATAAAACTGTTCTTCAGAGTATACTTTGATCCCAGTAGATGTTATTTCAAATGGCCTTTCAACCATTTCGTGTTTTAAACCTCTCATCTTCCGGATGTATAAGCTTCTAATAGCTACATTGTTCTGAAATTCATAATTGAGAACAATAACACCTTGAGACATAAACTCTTCTACACCAAAACGAGAAACAATTCCACTGCGCATTTCACTTGTCAGTATTGTCGTACATTCTAACGAAGACATAACTGCACTCAATTTCAATATTTGTCTTCTTATTTGTTGCTCTGACTCCATGGATAATGCTAAAGCTGTGATACTATCAATAACAACTCTTTCTGCTGAAGTTTTATCAATAATTTCTACTAACTGTGTAATCAGTTCATCAACGTCAACTGGTGTTTGATATTTCTCATTGGAGCTTACACCGGCTCTAGGACTAAATCCATCTATTATTACCAATAAGTTCTCTTTTTCTAGTTCACTCAAATTCCACCCAAAATTCATACACTCCTCTCTTACATGTTCTGGGTGCTCATCAAAAGAGATGAAGATACCACTTTCTCCTCCAGCTACAACACCATGATATAGAAATTGAAGTCCAAAAGTAGATTTACCAGAGCCAGCTGGTCCAGATACAAGAATTGTCCTTCCTTTAGGAAGACCTCCAGATAAGATATTATCAAGACCAACAATTCCAGTTTCAACAAGTTCCATGATAAGATTTTGCTAATTTACCGTTAAAAACTTTTTCAATCTTTCTTGAGTATGTGTTATAGAGATAAAAGAAAAAAGATGAATGGGGATAGTGTATAGCATGAATTTGGCGCCAATTATTTAGAAGTGACTAGGGCGCATTACAATGACATCTAGGAAGTGCTAACTATTTTCTTGTGGTTCCATGATTGATAATTCCCATCCTCCAGGATTCCTAAACATTATCTTTTGTTCAAATAGAGGATCTATATGCATTATTAGCTCTACATTATGTTGTTTGCGGAAGTGAGAAGAGGCTTTCTTCACTCTAAATTTACCTTCTAACAGATGAAGAGAGGTTCCAAGAGAAGCTTTGGGAGTTAGCTCATTCGTTTCATCTAATATTGCAATTCTAGAGTTGATTTCCCAGTTCATTACACGAATAATTGGAATCATTTTTCCCTTTACAATTATCTGACTTTTTCCAATACAATACAATGAAGACCTGTATTCAGCGGGCATGGAAGCAACTTTTCTAAAGTCTTTAACGAGAAATTTATCAAGATCTCTAGGTTTGTTCGTTAATTCTAAGCTGATTTTATAACTTGTTTTAATTGTAGGATATTTCTTCACGAAATCGCTATACATCTTTTGAATGGTTGTTTTCACTCTATCTAAGCCTGCATAAAATAACCAACTGAGGTATTCTATACTTGCAATACACATACCTTTATTTTCACTGTTTAAAGAAAGATAGAAAGTTTGTTCAAACATTAAACTTGCCTTATTCAGATTTCCAAGTTGCATGTATTTGAAACCAAGTTGGTTGATGAATTCTATATTGTCATAACCTTCAATAGTTGAGTGCTCCTCTACAGATTCTCGTTTTAATATCACTGTAAGAAGAATCAATGCCCTAACCACATTGGCTACATCAGATCGTTTACATTGAGTACATGCTGCTTCAAAAGCTGGAGTGAAATAAGAATTTAGCCTCTGGATCTGACCTGAAAGCAGAAGAATAATCATTCTTAAGAAATGCACATCTATACCATATTCTTCAGCAGCATCACTATTCTGAAATAGTATCATCATCAGCTTATCCATATACACTCTAGCCAATTCTATCTTCTTGTTTTCAATCAAACAGATACATGCTAGATATTGGAGTCTACCCAATAACATCAGTGATTCATTGTAAAGGTTCTGATCTTCAATTTTATCGACAGCCAATTTCCAATCCACTAAATGGTCTGTAATTTCTCTAACTCTTGACAATAATTCATCTTCAAGCTCGACATACTGCCCTTGTACGAAATCCTCTTCTAGATGAAGCATATCCTCACTAGTTTCCACTAGTAACTCTTGCAGTTGTATTGATTCTAATGAAAAACCATCACTCTCTTTAAGTTGAACAGCTGCTTGTTGAGTTAGTTTTTCTTCATATTCAGAACGAATTACAGAGATTGCAGAATCAAGAATTTTCTTGATTCTTTTTACAGGATCATATCTATTTGTGCTTTCCACAGAATATCTAATTTCAGCAACAAATAACTTAGAATCTAGTTCCTTTAGAAAGGGTTCAATACCCGTATCTTCGTTTTCTTCAATTAAGCGCTTAACAAAAGCGCTATTGGTTAAGGTTTTTATTCCTATCAATTCAGCCGTTTCAAGTAACTTCAAATCGCTACTAACGATTGTAGCTTTCAATTTTGATGCAGCGTAGATAACAGAAAGATCAGGTTTTTGTGGAAGGCTAGTTGTTTGGTCATGAAGCCTATCAATAAATTTCTGGAAATGCTTGTTGTTAATTGGTTCCACGGCGATGTAAGGTAAGATTTCGCGCTGAAGAAAGAATCTCATTTCATTTTTAATATGATGCGTAATATAGAGGTCAAGGTTCAATGGTTCAAACATGGTAGCAAATTTGTGAAACTTTGTAGGTTGAACTTGAAATCCACTAATAAAGAAGTTTGTATCTAAAACGTATTTCCCCATTAAAATAGAGATAGCAAGGTGTCATTAATAACCTTTTGTACAGAAACAGTAGATTTAGATGCTTTCCAATAATTCTCTTAACCCAGTTTCAATAGATATAGATTGTGTGAAACCAAGTATTTCTTCAGCCTTCTGAATAGAACAATAGCTCTCGTAAATATCACCTTTCCTTTCCTCAATCCTTTTGGGTTTCATTTCGGATTCACTAAGTTTCAATAAAGTGTCTGATAGGTCATTAATAGAATACGGAACCCCAGAACCTATATTTATCACTTGATTAACAGCTGATTCTGACTTAAGAGCTATTTCAATTGCCCTTGCCACGTCTTTCACGTGTATGAAATCTCTTGTTTGATTTCCATCTCCTTCAATAGAATATGTATCACCTTTCTTTATTGCTTCTATGAATTTATAGATCACACCTGCATATGGATCATCAGCATGTTGAAGTGGGCTGTAAATATTGAAGGGAATCAAGACAATCGTTTCCAAATTATATAGTTCTGAATATAAACAAACATACTTTTCTGAAACCAATTTGCTCAGACCATATGGAGATATAGGGTTTCTAGGATGATCTTCTGTTATTGGAAGAAACTTAGGCTCACCGAAAGTTGAAGCTGAACTGATGTGAATGAACCGTTTTATATTCTCATTTCTTGCATACTCTAGTAATTGTAATGTTCCCAATATGTTATTTTCAGCATCAAAAATAGGTTCTGAAACAGATTTATTGATGCTTAGCTGTGCAGCCAAATGAATTATGTAATCAATACGAGGTAAATTCTTGTAACTGTCTTTATTTTGAACATCATTTTGGATAAATGTGACATCATCAGGTACCTCAAATTTCGAATTTGACAAATTATCCAGAATACAAATTTCATATTTGTTCCTTAAAAGAAGATAAGTGTAATATCCAATCTGTCCTAGACCTCCTGTGATTAATACAGTTTCAGCATGTTTAGGCATACATATTCTTATACTAAAACTTTTTAAAAGCATACCGCTCATTTCCACTATCGTTGTCTATGACAATTTTAATAGACAAAAATACAATTGGTGGTCTAATGACGAAGAAGGTACGAATCGCAATTGCAGGGTTAGGAAATTGTGCTTCATCACTAATACAAGGTCTTGAATATTACAAGAATGCTGATGAAAAAGATTTCATTCCTGGAATAATGCACGTTAAATTTGGCGATTATCATTTATCTGATGTTGAGGTAGTTTCTGCATTTGAGGTAAATACTAAAAAGATTGGAAAAGACATCTCAGAAGCAATCTGGCAAAGTCCAAATCTGAGTAAGAAGTTTTCGGATGTTCCTCATAAAGGAGTTACTGTTCTCCCAGCACCTATAATGGATGGTGTAGCTCCTCACATGAAAGAATCTTTTCACTGTTATGACCCTACACAAATGGAACCAGTAAATGTTGCTGATGCATTGAAAGAATCAGATGCAGATGTTTTGATAAATTTCCTTCCTGTTGGGAGTGAAACTGGAGCTCAGATGTATGCTCAAGCATGTCTTGATACGAGTGTTGCTTTTGCAAACGGTATTCCAGCATTTATTGCATCAAACAAAGAATGGGGTCAAAAATTCACTGACAAAAACATCCCAGTTGCTGGAGATGACATTAAATCACAATTAGGTGCCACAATTTTACATCGTATGCTAGTAGGTTTAGCACATGAGAGAGGTATCAAGCTTGATGAAACATTTCAATTGAATATCGGTGGTAATACAGATTTTGAAAACATGAAAAAAGAGTATAGATTAACCACAAAGAGGATTTCCAAAACTGAAGCAGTAACAAGCATGATACCTTATGAAGTTCCCACACGAATTGGACCCTCCGATTATGTTCCTTTCCTTGAAGATGAAAAGATTTGTTATCTTTGGTTGAAAGGAAAGAATTTTGGTGAGCAACCTCTAAGTGTACAACTTAAACTCTCGGTTCAAGATTCTCCAAATAGTGCAGGTGTTATGATCGATGTAGTTCGTTCTCTTAAGATTGCAAAAGACAGAAATATAGGAGGACCTTTAGTTGGTGTTTCTAGCTATTTCTTTAAACACCCACCAAAGCAGATTCATGACGCTGAAGCAGTACGACTTGTTGAACAATTTATCAAGGGAGAAATAACAAATTAGGGTGATATGAATGTTAGAAAATGAAATTAAAGTAGCTATTGCTGGAGTAGGAACAATTGCATCTGGTTTAGTACAAGGTATTACTTATTTTGAAGAGCATCAAGATAAACGAAAAAATCTCTTGCATCC
>DAOVRE010000185.1 GCA_030628305.1 Candidatus Heimdallarchaeota archaeon
ATTGATTATCATGGGTATAATCATAGTTGAATGGAAGGTAAAAGAACATCTTGTAGAGCTTGAACCTACTGACCAAGAAAAAACAATTGAGAAAGAAGAGATAGTTGATTCTGATTAGTTGCTAGAGAGAAACCTTTTTTTGTTTCTTTGTAGTATTTTATGTCAGTGAGTAATATGAAAAAACATGCAGAAAGTATTTGTATACACAAAGATGATTTCTTAGTTGTACAAACAAAAGAAATTGAGTTCAATAAGCCTATAGTCTTTGTTACATTTCCAACCCCAGGGATAGTAGGTCCAATTGCTGCTAGACAGATGATTGAATCATTAGATTTGAAAGAAATAGGATTCTTCAAATCAGATTCGTTGAGCCCAGTGACAATTTTTATGAATAATATTCTCAAGCATCCCTACTTAATTTATGCTAATGAAGAAGGAACTTTACTTCTTATTACAATTGATTACCCAGTCCCTCAAAAAGCTTACTTAGTTGTAGCAGAAGGCATTATCAATTTCATTGAGCAACATACTGATGCACAGCAAATAATCTGTTTAGATGGCATCCCAGTTAAGTTAAGACCAGAAAAACCTGTAGTTATTACAGCTGCTGAGAAAAGTATAGCAGATGAACTGAAGAAATATGCTGTTGAGTTGTATGATCATGGAGTGGTTTTAGGGTTGTCTGGAGCTTTCATGAGTGAGGCTTTACTAAGAGAGATAATTGGAGTGACTTTAATGACACCAGCAACTCAAGATTTACCTGACCCCGAAGCATCTGTTAATCTTATCAATGTGATTAATGATTACTACAAACTTACTATTGCTACTGAACCTTTACTAAAAGAAGCTGCTAAAATAAAAGAACAGCTAGCTATGGTTGCAGAAAAGCAGAAAACCATGCCTCAACAAGTAACTCCTCCACCTAGACGATTAAGAGAAGGCTATATCTAAAGGTCTTTAGGCAAATCTTTATCTTTTCTATCTTTTTCTTAAAAACATGAAGAAGAAAATATTTGTGACTCGTGAGATTCCTCAAATAGGGATTGATATTCTACATCGACATTATGAAGTAGAAATTTTCCCCGAAAAACGACCTATTACCAAAGAAGAGATGATCTCAGGTGCAAAGGATTGTGATGGTCTTCTCCCTTTACTGACTGACAAAGTTGATGCAGAAGTAATGGATGAGACAGGAATAAAAGCTATTGCTAACTATGCTGTAGGTGTGGATAATATAGATTTAGCAGCAGCTACACAACGCAATATACCTGTCACAAATACTCCTGGAGTGCTTACCGATGCAACAGCTGATTTAACTTGGGCTCTGTTACTTAGTGTTTCACGTCGTATCGTAGAGGCAGACAGATATCTTAGAGAAGGCAATTTTGTAGGGTGGGATTCCATGCTATATCTAGGAGGTGATTTCTCAGGCAGAACAATAGGGATAATTGGTTTAGGAAGGATAGGTCAAGCAGTAGCGAGAAGAGCATCTGGGTTTGGCATGAATATTATCTATCATAGCACCTCATCTCATCCAAAACTAGAAAATGAGTTGGGAATGAAAAAAGTCTCACTAGAAGAGCTCTTGAAAAAATCAGACTATGTAACAATACACACTCCCTACAGCAAAAAAACACATCATCTTATCGGTAAAAAAGAATTTGAAATCATGAAACCTACAGCCTATCTCATTAATACAGCGAGAGGAAAAGTTGTTAAAGAAGATGATTTAATCGTCGCTTTAGTAACAGGAAAGATTGATGGAGCGGGTTTAGATGTTTATTACAATGAACCCAAAGTAGGCAAGGGTCTGATTGATCTCCCAAATGTTGTATTGCTTCCCCATATAGGTACAGCTAGTCTCTATACAAGGTCGAAAATGGCTATAATGGCAGCTGAGAATCTTCACGCAGCATTATGTGGTGAGAGACCAGAAAATATAGTTAATCCAGAAATATTTGAAAAATAATCATTCGAATAATTCGTTTCGATGATATTCCTTTTCATTTATCTTCATTCTTGATAAAGGGAAGTAATAGTGGTTTAATCTAGTATCTGGAAATAGACCTACGTGCACGATTCCTAAAAATTTATCTGCTACAGTTGCACAAAAAGGATCCTTTGCTTGAGGATTTGTTCCTATTCCTAGTTGTGTAACTCTTACATCTTCACTTCTAATCGTTTTCTGAAGACGCTCGCCTATTTTTCCCCCTCCAATACAATCAACCAATGTGTTATCCTTAAATGTGAGAGTAAGTAGTTGAGTTAGTTTGTCCTGCCATCCAGGGAAGATATTTAAGGTACCATTGATAAAACATTCAGTTTGCCCAAATTCCAATTCCAGAGTAATCTCTCCTGCTGGAAGATTAGAGAACATTCCAGGTGCTGTACAAAAACCTGATTCCCATAACCAATCTACTGGTGTTGAAAATTCAAGCGAGAGATGGCTTCCTGTTACATCAAAGAATTCGATTTTCCTGGCTCCTTGAATTAAACTGAATAGTTTTGTAGTAATTCTTTCGACGTCCAAAAGGTTTGCATCTAAAGGACCACCTTGATGAAAAACATCAGCTAGGATTAGAGGAGCGGACACATGTCTAATTTTCTTCTCATCAAGAGGAATTTTTAACGATGGAACATCAGTCAAAGAGAATTCTGTCAATGTAAATACTAAATTAGATTCTTGTATTTTTTTATTCATTGTTTCATCTTTTGGATCTATATAATGTTGATAAGTTGGTTTGATGAGATATAATTCTGTTTTTTCAGGTTTGATTTCTACTATGATTTCATAAATTCTCTTAGCTAATAAGTTTCTTTCTACGATTGATTCAAGAACAGCTACTGGTTTATTCACAAATTCCTCTGTGGTTGGATAATCACTAATAATCAGTATTTTCTCGTTTTTCTTAACTTGCCAAGCTTCTTCAAGAAGTTTTTTAACAACAGGTTTAATGTCATTATTAGCATGGTCTGCCATTTTCCCCATCAAAGTTTACAGAATCAGACTTAAAAACATTAGTCTAAAGGAAAGGAGTTTAAGGGTACAAATGATGACATCTTAACATCACTTTAGCAAAAGATTCACGAGAGATACATTCACTACGATCTCTTCACCAACAACAGGAACAAGTTCAAACAAAGTCAATAGAAAAAGAAACAAGGTTTGTTCTCACTGTGTAAAAGAGGTTGATAAATCAGCAAAATTTGGTGTGCATTGTGGAAATAACTTGATAAACATTACTCATCGATTATCTATTCGTCGAGTTCTACTCCACAATTCTTGCAGAACTTTGTTTCAGTAAAGAATTTTGCACCACAATTATAACAGAATCTCGCTTCTGATTCAAATCCAACTGGGCTACTCTCAGCATCTATGATGTTTGATGGTTGACTAATGTATGAAGATTGTTTTCTAGATGGTTCCTTAAAACCTGTTTGAACTTGTATAACAGGTTGAAATCCCCCAAAGATTTCTTGAATGTTTTTTGCATCGTTTCCTAGCTTATAAAATCCTGTTACCAGTACAACAAAACCTATTATAGAAAGAACAGCTGCAATTATCAACATAGCAAGTGAGAACGGTTGAATGTCAAATGCATCATCAAAAATGAATAAAAGCGGAATTATTGAAAGCAATGTGATAACCTGTCCAATAAAAATCAGCTGTTTTTCCTTGTTGGGGAACAATCCGATTTCATGAAGTTTATTGAATGTCTTTCCAATGTAGAGATAGCCCACTGTTAGTAAAGCTACTCCAGCAAATTCTAAGAAAAGTGAAATGTAAATAATTGCTGTAGAATTAATGAAAGTAAGGATAGCGCCTCCAATAAGCAACATAAGTCCAATCCTTAGAAAATTACCAGTGTTTTTTGCTTCTTTTGCAACCTTGGGTTCGATAAGTGATAACCTTAGAAAACTTGAACTTAATTGAATAAATGATACAAGATAGAATATTGCTGCGATAAATAGCACAAATCCCACAACAAAACTTATGAGAAGTGAAGATGAATAATTTTCTAATATCTGTTCAAGATAAACAGTAAATGCTTCTTCATCGCTGAGAACCTCAATTGGTATTTGGAGCAATTCGATTATCACATTGTAAAGTAGCACTACCATTAGAATGCTGCTCAACAGAAGAATAACTTGAGTATAAGCAACCCGTTTGGAGCTTTTACTCATTTTATTTTTAATTAGATTCATTGGCATATAATTGTTTGAAATAATTCTAATCCTCCACCTTGTATACTCTTTGGCTAATTTAATATTGAATTTATTTAAAGCTAGCTAATTATTTACAATCATCCTTCATCTTGTTTTGAAACTTTGTCTTTAATATTCTTCAATTCATTTAATATTTCTCCGTAAAGAGTACTAATAAGCAAGGGGGAAGAGGAGAGTAAATTGTGCTCCCTTAGAAATCTAGGTGTATCTAAAAGCCTTACTAGATTCATTATTTCTTCAAGCAATTTATGG
>DAOVRE010000166.1 GCA_030628305.1 Candidatus Heimdallarchaeota archaeon
ACTTTCGTCATCTCTTCTTCACCTAGAGATTCTTATAAAAACTCCCGTAATATTTGCTCAAGACTGTCCATTTAAACTGATACAATTGTTAGTTAATATGACTGTATGATAAAAATATATAATAAATACCCCTATTGAAAGCAATCAGAGAACAATGACACAAGCAACAGTTCTTCAAGTAAGCAACCTTACAAAAGTTTACGGAAGAGAGATACATTTAGGTCTAAAGAAATTCGGTAAGAAGATTGTCGGAGCTCAAAATGTAAGTTTTTCAGTTTCAAAAGGCGAGATCTTCGGCTTTCTAGGATCAAACGGGGCTGGCAAGACCACAGTAATGAGATCAATATTGAATTATCTAAGAATTGAAGAGGGAGAGATTAGCGTATTTGATCTAGACCATAGAAAAGATTCTCTAGAAATAAGAAAAAGAATAGGCTATATGCCTGGTGATTTCGCAGTTTATGAAAATTTCACAGGAAATGAACTTATCAAATATTTCAACCATTTCCGACAACATGATAAAGAATTTTTAGAAGAATTGAGAACAATTTTCACAGTAAATCTAAAGCAAAAAACAAGAACGTTATCCTCAGGTAACAGACAACAAGTAGGAATCATTTTAGCTTTAGCTTCTAAACCTGAATTTCTGATTCTTGATGAACCCAGTTCAGGATTAGATCCTCTGATTACAGCCAAATTTCACAAGATATTAAAGCGTCTTAAAAAAGAAGGTGCAACAATTTTTCTTAGTTCTCATGATCTAACAGAAGTACAAGCTATCTGCGATAGAGTTGGTATTATAAAGAATGGAGAGATGATTTTTGTTGAGGATATAGAAAACCTCAGGAAGAAATCCCTACAGCATGTAACTGTGAGATTTTCTCCAAGTAGTGTGCCAAAATTAAAAGAGATAAAAGAGCTTGATTTTGTTTTAGATGCAAAACAAAAGAATAACGGAAACTTCGAACTCAAAATTAAGGAGAATATTGATGACCTCATAAATTGGTTGAAAGGATATGAAATAGAGAGATTGTCAATTGAAGACGCAAGCTTGGAAGAAATCTTCCTTCATTATTACGATTAGGTGAAAAAGATGGTACATATATTTCTAAAAAATTTGGTTAAAAAATGGAAAGCTGGAGTTATAATTCCTCTTTCACTCGGATTATTTGTTCTGTTAGTAGCAGTAATCTGGCCTGAAATGAGAGCGGCTTCTGACTTATTCGCTTCAATTCTTGAAAGCCCAGTATATGCAGCTTTGCTAGGAGACTTGGGTTTTTATGATATCGCAGTATGGCTCGGAGCACATCAGATGTATATGAGCATGATGCTTGAATATTATATTATTGCTGTCACAATTTTCATTCCAACAAAAATTATAACTGAGGAGATCAATAAGAAAACTCTTGATGTGACATTAAGCTATCCTATCCCTCGTTGGAGATTTTTGTTAAAGAAATTCGGCGTGTATCTGTTCTATAGTTTACTCTACCCATTGTTGCTAATGCTGTTTACTTTCATCAGTACAGAATACTTACAATATAACTATGCTCATCTAAATGTTGAATTTGATTATTTGACATTAACATATTCTATGATTGGAACATGGATGTTATTTTTCAGTTTGGGGGCTATTGCTCTGTTTTGTTCAGTTTTAATATTGGACCCAAGAAAAGCTTTAGGAGTATCAGCAGCAGTAATATTTGGCATGTTTCTTCTTTTTAGGATAGGTGGGATGACAGAATCTGTAGAAATTATAAAATACTTCTCTGTCTTTAATTACATGAACTTTGCATCGATTATGTCATCAGGAACTTTCCCAGTAGGAGATTTCTTTGTGTTATTAGGAGTGGGTTTAACAGCTTTAGTAGGAGCTTTAGTAACATTCCAAAAAAGAGAATTGAAGTATTAAGGCTTCAATCACACTTTTCTTCATTTTTTAACGATAAAATTTTATATTCATTTATGCATAGTAAATGGAAGAGTGGTATACTATGCCAATTATCAAGGGTATAAAGGATTTCAATTGGGATCTCTCAAGGGAAGGTTTTAAGTGGATGTTACACTCAACGATATCACGTTTCACAGAAAGGAAACATTGGGCAAAATGGGCGTATGTTTACACATTCACATTAGTACCTTTACTAAATTTCCTAATATTTATGACTCAAGAAGACCAACAAGTTACTCTTGATAGTCCCCCGCCCACATTTATATTCTCTTCGATCACCGTATTCTTTATGTCCATTCTGATAACATTTACTATTTGTTTTTTCATTCTCACCTTATTAATTTCTAACAAGATAAGACCATTACTAATTGCATCATTGTTTACTCAAATTTTAATCCTATTTTTTGAAATAAATATCATTAAAAAGTATACTCTCTCCTATACTGAAACAGAAAATGTGTGCTTTTTGTTGTTAATACTAATTTTATTATCAATTTTATTTGCAATGACAACTCTATTGAAAATGATTTACAAGAGGATCAGAGCTAGAATTCTATCAAAAAGAGAGGTGAAGCATTAGAGTTTCTTTCTCATTTTCTTCTTTTCGTTTAAGATAAAAATATATATTAAATTGTGTAATGTTGCTTAAAGAGTGTGAAACAATGTCAATTATCAAAAGTATAACAGAATTTAAGTGGGATCTCTCAAAAAGGGGTTTTAAGAATACGGTAAGTTCATTTGAATCTCTTTTTACAGAGGAGAAGAAGTTGGTGAAATGGGTGTATCTGTACACATTCATTTTAGTGCCTTTGTTAAATCTGGGAATTCTAAGTTTAGGAAGCTTTTCTCTACTAGCGATAACAGATTGGTTAAGTGGGCCTTCAGTCATATATTCTATGCTCAACATAGTCTTGATGTCCATCTTGATAGCATTCACAACATTTACTTTTTTTATAACTCTAAGGACTTTTGAACGAGTAAAGCCACTTTTATTTGCATCATCTTTTACTCAAATTTTAGTTCTGTTTTTTGAAATTAATATTATTAGAAAGTATGAAATTTACTATAATGATAACATAGAATTGGGTTATTTGTTCTATATATTATGGCTTATATCTCTCACATTTGCGGTAATACATCTTTTGAAAATAATTTACAAGAGGATCAGAGCTAGTGTCATATCAAGAAGAGAATTGAAGATTTCTGAGGTATAGATTAATCTTCATCCTCTTTTAGTAGCACCAACATTTTCGTAATATCGTTGGTTGGTTGTTTACACACAAATTGTTTACAAATATAAACAGTGGACTGATCATTTATCTGGTTATAATTTTGGAGAATATCGACGATTTTAACAATATCCTTGTCTTTTGTCTCTTTTAAAATTACTATCTTGTTTGGAATGTATTCAGAGTTTATTGCATCTATCATTTTCTGTGTGGTTTCAGCTGTATTGTCACCCACTACTACAATCTCAAACGAGGAACCTTTAAAGAAATCTAAGGCGCTTAGAAGGAAAGTATAAGCATAAGTAGCCCTTTTTACCTCAGAGGCGAATTTTTGCATTGAAATGTCTGCTTTTTCTTCCAATTTTGGGTCAGATAATATTCTTCCAAGCTTAACTAAATTGAGCATTGAAACAGAGTTACCTGAAGGGATGGCACCAGTAACAAGTAGCCTTTTTACAAAAAAGAAAGTTTAGCTTTCGGGTTGAGTTAAGTCAACATCACAATGTTCGCATACTCTGTCAGTTTTGTAGACAACATTTCTACAGCTTGGACAGAATTTTTGGTTTATATCCAAAGGTTTTGGAGCTGTCAAGGATGGTGCTTCTATTGATGGTTCACTTATAAGAGATGAAACAGGAACAGCTGAAGGAGTAGATGGCGAGTCATCAACAGGAGTAGGTTCGGGAATTGAAGGAGTAGATGGCGAGTCATCAACAGTAGCAGGTTCAGAATCTTCGTCTTGTATCATAGTTCTATTGTAAATGCTTGGCGCTTTGGGGATAGGTGTTGAAGGAGCTGGAGTGCTTGGATCTTTCATTTGGATTTTGCTTTCAGTATTAATAAGTTTGAAATCAACAACCATTTTTCTGAATCCTAAATAGATTAGAAATAATCCAATTAAATTCCCATAAATACTTAGAATTGTGAAATACATGATAAGCCAAGAGAGAATGTTGATAATACCTCCAACTAAAGGAAGAAATGATGGTTTTTTGATAAATCTCTGCTGATCATGAAAAGTTTGGAAAGTCCGGTAATTCATGAACAAAGCCAGTAATAACATAACGTTACCTATGAAAAACATAGTTGTATTCAGATAATTAAGAGGAATAAATCCTAATGCTGTAAATGCTACGTAAAGGATAAAAAATATTCCAGTGTACTGAAACCTTTTTTCTTGTTTCTCTAGAGCAAAAATTCTAAAATAATTTCTGGCATGTGAAGAGATTTGCACAAGATGGTAAACAAAAGAACCGAGAAAAACTATTTCTGTAATAGTAAAAATAATGAACAACACAGCGCTCAGAGAATAAAACTCTGAAACAACATCTATCTTATGCCATGTGAGAAGATTTAATTCCACTAAAGTATAACTTGAAGGAATAACAATAAAAAAAATACTAAGCATGGAAGTGATAGTTAGAATCAAACCTAAAAGGAGCAAAGTGGCTAGAGAATACTTCACTTTTCTTGATGAAACGGAAAGTTCTCGTTTGTATTTATCGAAAGAAGGACCTTGAATGAATCTTGGCATATTTTAGTCTCCTAACCTAATAAGATAATAT
>DAOVRE010000231.1 GCA_030628305.1 Candidatus Heimdallarchaeota archaeon
AAAATGTATTCAATGCTCTAGTTTTCATGGCGGAAGGTCCTCAATTAACATATTCAAACAGCTTACCTTCGATAGAAGTCACAAATCCAAGAAGTCCCAACCAGGTTTTCGAAAATTATACGATTCGCTGGTCAATGTCAGATGAAGATGAAGACAGTTTAAATTGTTCTGTAATGGTATCCCCTGATGGGTACGATTGGACTTTACTTGCAAGTAACCTTATTAATGAAACAAGCTTTTTCTGGGATGTTCATGATTTTCAACCTGGATCTTACTATCTCAAAGTTGCAGTTTCTGATGGAAAAAATTGGATAACAGATACTGGTGAGATAAGATTAAATGTTAACAAAGAAGCTGAAAGATCCCAATTTGGTTTCTGGTTATTAGCAATTCTGTTTGGGGGGTTAGCTACAATCTTCATATTCTTCAACATCCATAAACAAAAAGTTGTTAGCAAAGTATGGGGAGGAGAACTTTACGAAGATGAACAGATAGAAGACGATGAAAAATAGTTTTCTAGCTGTGTAGCTAGCAAATTTCTAAATTAAGTAAATAAGGTATAATAGAGGAAAAAGTCAAAGGGGGGTTCAAAATATTTTATCGCATGAAATGTTTTGGTTAAACTCTATCATTTAATGATTATCTTCATTGGAGGTTTTAAGAGGAAAAAAGTGAAGAAAACTATCTTCATTCAGGTTTAAAGTGTTTTCTTGAATATAAGTAAAGCCCTATCAGTAGGAATACTATAGCTAAAATGAATAGCAGTATAAGATCAAAGGCATTACTAGCAAGTGAATTATTATGAAGTAGAAGACTTCTAAATATCCTTATTGCTGGTGCTGCTGGTAATATATCATATAACCCAAAAGAATTCCCAAAAATATTAGATATTATGGTTGGATTAGGTATTTCAAAGAACGCACCAGATATTAGTGCAATGGGAGTAGCTGCGATTCCGGCCAAACCTCTCCCAGCTGCTGCATTTCTTACAAGTCCTGCAAAAATGAGACCTATTCCACTTGTAGCTAATGATAGGAAAATTGCAGGTATAAATGCATATAGAACTTGAATTGAAGCTGGGAAACCAAATATTAATCCTGTAGCAAAAGTTAATGGAATCTGTATGAATGCAATAACCATCTGACTAGCTAAAATCGACAAAATATACATAGGTGGAGTAACTTTACTAATTCTGAGACGTCGAAGAGTTCCCTTTTCTATATCATTAAAAGCAATATCTGTAATTGAGGCTAGATTGTTAAGTATTGCATATACAATTAAACCAGGTAAAACAAAATCAAAAACAGTAAAACCTGTTGTTGAAAGACTACCATACACATCGATGATTACACCTTCAACTGGATCATCACCAAAATTAAAGAAATATTGTGTTATTTTTTCGATAATAGTACCAGCTATAGTAAAATCTTGAAGAGTACTATCTCCGTCAACTTTGACTATAGTTTTAAAATCTAAACTAGGATATCCACTCCAATTTCCTGTTGCTGCTGTTAGAATTGGATCATCACCATATTTATTCTGAAATGCAGCAAGGACACCAGAACTAAAATTCTCTGGTAATGTTACCAAAGCTTTAATTTTCCTAGTTTCTAACGATTCTTGAGCAATATCTAATTCTGTTATGTTAAAAATCTGGATATCAAAGATTGTAACATTGCTTTCAGGATATAAAACTGTTTCAAGGACTCGGATATACTCTTCTGAATAAAAGGTGTCATTTACTGTTGTAGTACCATTCCAGAAAGCTATAACACCATCATCAATACCTGTATCATAGTTTATTATTCCAATGATTTTTGAGGATGTAAGTGGATCACTCCACTGAAAAGCTAGTCCAAAAACTCCAACAAAGCATAATGGGAAGAGGATTGTAAAGAAAAATGCTGTTCTATTTCTAGATATAGAACGAAGATTTGTTTTCAGTAGAGCATAAAAAGTTCTGATTTTTGACATTTAATCACCTTCTCCTCCTTCTCTTAGAGTTTTCCCAGTAAGACCTATGAATACATCTTCTAATGTGCTTCCCCGAAGTTGTAAGTTTTCAATAGAATCAGTAATACCTAGTTTTACAGCAATCTCTACGACTTCAGTAATAAGTGAGGTTCCTTTTTTTGTAAATATTTTAACAGTATTTTCAAGGAATGTAACTTTGGAAAAATCTTTTCTTAACTTCTCTATAAATGATTCACTTTTTTTAGATTCAAGATTCTCAGCTATCTGCAATTCTATTACTTCTTCAGCTCCAAATGTGGACTTAAGTTCATCAGGAGTTCCACTTGCAATTATTTTTCCATAATCAATAATTAAAATACGATCGCAGAGTTTATCTGCTACTTCCATTAGATGAGTGGTTAGAATGATTGTAATTCCTTCCTCTTTTGATAATCTTTCAACATTCTCCCAAAGGATATTACGGCTTTGAGGGTCCATTCCTGCACTAGGTTCGTCGAGAAATAAAATTTTTGGGGAATGAAGCATACCTAGTACCAGATTTAGTCTTCTTTTCTGACCACCGCTCAATTTTCCGGCTCGTCTTTTCTTAAGTTCTGTAAGATGAAAAAGCTCAAAGAGGTCTTCTATTCTGTCTTTCTTGTTCTCTAAATCATAACAATCAGCAAAAAGTTCTGCATTCTCTTGGACCGTTAGATAATCATAAAAGACTATTTCTTGAGGAGCGTAACCAATTAAATCTTTAATAGTTTTGAAATCATCAATTTGTTTACCAAAAATAGAAAACGCCCCTTTGGTTTTTTTAATTATTCCAAGTAAAATGGAAACAGTAGTCGTTTTCCCGGCGCCGTTTGGACCTAGTAATCCTAGTACTTCTCCGTTGAATAATTCGAAACTTACTCCACGAATAGCGTGTACTTTACCATCATAAATTTTTTCTAAATCATTGGCTTCCAATACTATTTCCTTTTCAGTTAAAATATTTGAAAAATCTTCTTCCTTGGCAATACCTTCAGCCATGGCATTTAGAAGTAAATTGTTAATTATAAATATATCTTTTCAAATTTTCAATTTTAAAAATGCGCTTTTTTTGAAACTAGAAGAAGAAGAAGGTGAAAAATAGTTTTCTAGCTGTGTAGCTAGCAAATTTTTTAAATTAAGTAGATAAGATATATTAGAGGAAAGGGTCAAAGGGGTTTCGAAATGCATGATCCATTGTTTGTAACACTGAAGTATGTAGTGGCAGCAGCTCTATTCTTAGGCTTTTTAGTTGCTATTTTCTTTGGACGAAGAAGACAAAATCCCTTTTATATTCCTTGGTCTGTTTTTCTGCTTACCTTTGGTTTATTTCAAGTCATGGATGCTTTAAATAATCAATATGGAGTGTTTCAGAGAATCGAGGATGGGTTGCCACCAGTAGGTAATGATACATTACTCTTTCGTATTCTTAACGTTACTCAAGCCCTGGCAATGATATTTCTTTTTGCAGCAAGTTTAGAACAATCAATGATTGTACCACCAAGAGCAAGTCGAATTATTGCAGCAAGTTTAACTATTTTAGTTCTATATTTCATTGTTATACCTTTAGAAGACACTCTTTTCAGCTTTGGAACTCTCACAATTTTAATATATAACAAATTAACTACGGAATTCTATGGTTTCATTTTTGGATTCATTGTGATCTGTAGTGCTTTGTTATTGATTCCAGTTTTTATTAGATATGTCAAACTATCTGTAATTTCAAAGAATAGAAGGATAAGATGGAAAACTTACTTTACTCTACTAGTATTTTTGATGCTGATCGGGTTAACCTTTCTAATGACTGTCCGAAGAAAAGTAAGTGAAAATGGGATGAATGAAAATGCTTTTGATATTTTTGAGATAATTTACTCATTTATTGTGGTATTCCTTATAGTAATTTATCAGAGTCAATCCGTTTCCC
>DAOVRE010000253.1 GCA_030628305.1 Candidatus Heimdallarchaeota archaeon
ATACACTGAAGGATTTAGAGAGACTCCAACTTCAGAAATTTGGAATCAAGGCAATGCTACATCTGGCAATTACGATCTAACCATAGTTGAAAATCCGAAACTAACTAAAACAACTATTTCCCTTCTAGGTTTAATTCTTCCTTTATTTGTTGCAACTATAATCTTTTTAAGAAAAAGGAGAGAACAGAGATGCAGTTAAAAAAGATCAGATTATTATTTCTGGTAGCTTTATTAGCCTTTTTGTCTTTAATTGCAATTGAGACTAATGCAGAATCCTACACTGTGGATATATACCACACACCCGAGACAGTTTATGTTGGTGATGAAGTAACCATATATGTTGTTGTTATAGATTCCGCACCTGGTGAAGAATTCGAAACAGGTACTTGCTTAGATTATTCACTCGATGGAGTAATGTATACAAACATCAAACCTGAACAATCACTTCCTGCTCAGATGCAAACACTTACGTGGCTAATTGGTCCTTTTGAGAAAAATGATTATGTTGGATATAAAGTTCATCTAGATTTTCTATATGCAAACAACTATGAAAGCGACTGGATCTATTTTAAAGAAGGTACTCCTCCTCCTAAACCTCCTAGAGAACCTCTTACTCGAATGCAAATAATTTACATTTCATGTGCTGTAGTGGTTGGATTTGCTTTGATAGCTGTAGTAATAGTAGCGATAAATAGGAGAAGAAGATAATGAAAACAAAAAAAACATTATTGACATCAATAGGATTGATTCTTGTCCTTTTATTTATCAGTACTTCTGGTGTTAATGCTGATACACAAATTTCTCAAGTAGATTATCCTGAATCTGTTGAACCAGGGGAAGTAATTACTGTTACAGTTTTCTTCAACTATCCGACTGTATACGATAAACTCGTTGGACCAGAAGTGCATTTATTCTATTCTATCAATTCTTTTAATATCGCAGAAGATGACTTCTATGTTACAGCTGAGATAGATGGACTGAGTAGAGTAGGATTTGTAACCTTTAATATACCCACTTCTACTCTTGAAATTGGAGATAACTTACGTTTCGAGATAAGGTACGATTGGTATGAATTTACAGCGTATGGGCAACCTCCTATTCTAGGCTCAATTGTTTCTAATATGTATAGAATAAATATCGTAAAAAGTGAACAAACCACCACCGATGAAACAGATAGAACAAACATATCCGTAATTGGTCTTACTCTTGCTCTAATTACTGCTACACTGATATTTGCTCGAAAGAGAAAGGTTGATTCCCATGTTTAATCAAAAAAAAATTTATTCTTTACTTTTATTATTCATTTTAATAGGACCCGCATTTATTTCACCAAATTCTTATGCTGTTGATGGAGAAATTGAAGAATTATTAGAATCTAACAATGATTTCACGACAATAGATCCTATTTCTAATGATGTTGATTCATCAACTTCAACTAAACAATCAGTTGTCGATTACGATAAATTTTACTTGTCAGAGAGCACTTTAACGGCTATAGAATTTAATCCACAGATTCCTGATTTTAGCGATGCGTATGATACTATGGGTAAATGGGATTCCTTTTATGGATACGATACACTTGAACATTTCTCGTCTTATCTTGGAGAAGGGTATCTTTATGATAACGATGGTTTGGAAATGGAACTTATTGCCAGTCTGCCTACAGGCGATATAGGACTTTCTTTTTGGGCTGATTTTATAATAAAACATAGAATCTATTGTGGTGGTTCTGGTATTTTAACTTATGAAGGCAATGGTATTTGGTATCCAACATTTTCAGTTAGATATTATACATCAACAATAAGTGGTACATTTTCAGTTACAAATGAGATATTAGATCAACTAGGTTATCTGCAACTATACACCAGAATTGAAGCAGATGCTGTAGATGATGAATTAAATTTTACTATTGGTTATATTGCGTCAGGGGGTTATTATATAATTGATTCTGTCGTTGCAGGAAGTATTACAGACGCAACTATTTGGCGATTAGTTGGTGAATACGACAGATTATTCTTTCAACGAGATACAATAACAAGCACTGTGAGAAGTGAGCAGAAATATGCTAGTTCTACAACCATGATCAATAAAAAGATTCTTCCTTCTGTCCCTCATGCTAAAGAAATCACAGTTAACTTAATGACAGATGAAACCGTTACAAGCGTCAATCCTTCTGCTTCTTGGTCTGTTTCTTCTAATGTTTTGACTATCAGTTCTCCTGTTGAATTAAATTATGAAGTTTTAACTTCAAGAACTTGCAGCAATTTCTTGGCCATTGAAGATGTTTCAACGGATTATCTGACTGATGTAGGTTTTGAGACAGGAGAACATCTCAGCGATTGGACAGTTAATTATGGTACAATCAGCTTAAACACCCAAACTGCTTTCGAGGGCTATTACTCACTCTCTTTTGCAGCAACAGGTGATGAATATTTTGAAACAGTTTTAGGCGATGCTTGTGACTTTGAGGAAGATGTTGATGGATTTACGACAAAGCTAAATGGTCTAGATACTCTTGATACAATCCTTCATGCGGGTGAATATAAGCTAAGAGCTTTGGAATCAACTACTGCTGGTAGCTGGTATGGTGGTAGACGTTCAGGTTTGAGTATAGACACTGATCAATATAGTCTTTTCAAAACAGAAGCTACCATTATTGGTGGAGCTGGTATTACTCATGTAACGATAAGATTGCATTTTAGCTCGGGCACTCAAGATCATAAAGAACTGATAGGCACTTCTGGTGACACTAAAGAATTTTCTTTTGCAATAACACCTGGGAAAACAATTACAGATATTGATGTCTATTTTGGTGATACAAACATGTACGCAGAGTCTGGGGATAGAGCCTATTTTAGTTATATAGAAATATCAGAAACAGGAGCAGAGCTTTCTTTAACTCTTCCTGAAGACAATTATTATTTATCTTATTCTACTTTCATAGAATCGGGTAGTGTGACTTTAACAACAGATGACAGAACTTTAGTTAATGATGGTTCAATAACTGATAGATGGATCAATAATTTTGTTTTTACACATACTGATTCAATAGTATTTACAGTAACACTTGACGATTTATATTCAACGAACTTCTTTGACAATTTCAGGATCTTTCAAACTTCTACAACTGTCGAAACTCTTGAACCTTCAAAATATCTACTTAGTTCAACTTTAATCGCTTGGGGTTACAAGAATCCTCCTATCCCTTTTGCTGATTTAGAGTTTGAATTATGGGATAGAACAGCTCAAACACTAGAAGAATCTTATTCAACAACAACAGATGAATACGGTGTTGCTACTTGGACTCTTGAAAGAGGTTTAGAACAGAAAGAATATTCTCTCATTGCATGGTCTTATGATTCTCTCTTTGGAGATTTTGCAACAGAAGAATTAAGTGACACATGGGATTTTGAAAATACTGATTGGACAGGTTATGGTGGTTCTATTGCTTCAATAACTTTGCAAGGAGATGGTTCAGCTTTGGTTGATGTAACAGGCACAGATCCTTTCATTTGGATGCAAGAAGGAGGAACAGACAATATTGAC
>DAOVRE010000109.1 GCA_030628305.1 Candidatus Heimdallarchaeota archaeon
AAATAACTTGAAGTTAAATAAATAACATTCCAACATGTGCAATAATTGAAGCTAGTACAATGCCATAAATTAATGTCCCTAGAAATATGAGTATAACCTCTTTGATTTTATATTCTTTTAACATCATACCTAGCGCAATTATACATGGTACTCCTGTGCAAGCTAAAATTCCAAAAGTAACTAATTTGAGGTTTGTCAATGCTTGAACACCAGTTTGTCCTAATACAGTTAATAACATTGCACTAGTGAGATCTTTTTGAATAAAACCAAATAATAATGGCACAATAAATTCTCCTTCAAGGTTAAATAAGAATCCCATTATATTGTCAAAAGGTTTGATAAAGAAACTTGTTACTCCTAATTGCTCAAGAATGGAAAATAGTATCCCACCTATTACTAGCATGGGAATGACCACTTTAACAAAGTCTTTCATTCGTAACCAACTTTTTGCGAATACATTTTTCAGCATTGGTTTTCTATATGGTGGTAATTCTATTAATAGTGGTTCTGTATCTTCTCTTATTACATGCTTCAACACTACTGCCCACAATAGCAAAGAGATAATTTCAACAGCAAAAACTAATAATGCTAACCAGAAGGAACCGTAAAATCCTACTATTCCTAAAATAATTCCTATTCTAGATGAACATGGTATAAATGAGAATAGAAATGCTGTTTTAAGTCTGTCTTTTCTACGATTTATTATCCTTGTTGATGAATGAGCAGGAACTGTACATCCTAACCCCAACATTATTGATATAAATGATTTCGATGGAAGACCAATGAAATCAAAGAATCGTTGAATTATCACTACAAATCTTGGTAACAATCCAACATCTTCTGTGAATCCGAGTATTAAGTAGAATATTAGAACATATGGGAGAGCAATTGCAACACCTGCAAAAAGCCCTGCTATGCCATCTCTAAATAAATTCAAGAAGGAAAAACTTTCTATTTTCCAGTAATTTTCTGGAATTAAATTGATAAACCAATTTCCTGTCCATAAAAATAATTCTTGTATTGCTTGTCCAGCAAATATTAATATTGAGAACAAACAAACAAAAAAAATAATTGTGAGAATAGGTCCCCCTATTTTATGTAAAAGGAATTTGTCAGCAAATGAGACTTCATTTATACTTGTTTCCTTAAGGGGTGTAATATGAGTTGTTTGCTCCGTGATAAATGAAGCAGTTCCATAACGTATTTTTGAAATATCTTCCTTAATGTTTTGATGTTTGTCAGAGATTTCTTCTTTCCTCTCCTCTAACTCGTTCTTTACATGGTCATTTATTTGTCCAGTAAAATCATCATCCTCTTCTAGTATTCTTAAGGCAACAAATCTAGCCGGTAATTTGTCCTTAACATTTCTTTCAATAAAGGAAATAAGTTCTTCAATATGATCATCATATTCTGTGCAATAATTTTCAACATTCGGATTACAAGCTTTTTCACTAGTTGTTATAATTAAATTGTCAATATTTCCAGTTATTGGATTAAACGGAACTACTTGCACTTTAAGTACTTGTGAGAGTTTCTTTGTATTTACGCTTAAACCCTTCTTATACGCTTCTTCAAAGAAGTTTAATCCAATTATGATATTTTTTCCCGCTTCCATTACTTGCAAAGCAAAATATAAACTCCTTTCAAGTGCTGCTGCATTTGCAATTAAGATTACAACATCACTTTTTTCTGTTAAAACAGCTTTCTTAGTTATAGTCTCCTCTACACTTCTATCAGAAATAGAATAAATTCCTGGTGTATCTTTAAAAATGTATTTTACTTCTTTTGTAGTATTATCTTTTTTGTTAAAAACAGTAAAAATCTTTTCTGCGGAAGTAATTTCAACTGAAGTTCCTGGGAAATTTGAAACTTCTATTTTTGTTCCAACAAAGGCATTTAATAGCGAACTTTTCCCTACGTTTGGTTGACCAAGTAAGAAAACAATTATTTCATCTTTCAAATTATCTGTACAAACAGAAAAGTCATAATCCATTTTTTTTACTTTTTTGTTTTTTCTCATATCATTGCCACCAGTATGCCCTCACAAAGGCTTTTATCGATTGCAAGGTGAGTATATCTCGATTTTACTATAAAACAATCACTTATTTTCGTTATAATCTTAAGACGTTGACCAGGACATAACCCCATACTAATAATTCTTTCTAACATCTTTTTATCAGTGAAATTTAGTCCAGTAATGATTCCTTCATCTGCAGTGTATTGTGTTAACGGTTCTCCTGAATCCTCAAATTCCATTATCCTTTTCAAATTTTTTTCTACTTCAAAAGAGATAAGGTGTTCAAGAATATGTGCATATCGATGAGCTGTCTCATTATCTAAATCTTTCAAAAAATAGTTTTCGATTATTTGATGAAAAGAAAGAATAGTATTTGCTTCTTCAAATCCTTTTTCTGTCATGTAAATTAGATTTTTTTCAAGTTTTACATAACCTGATTCCGATAATTCCTGTAATCCTTCAGTAAAAAACTCATCAAGATCTGTACCAATATATTCTACAACTATAGGTTCCCTAGCTAGATTGCGAATTTCATCAAAAGAACCTTTATTGTCCAGTTTTTCTTCTTTCAAGACACGTAAAATGTTTTCTTTTACCATTTTGACCTTTTTTTGCCTTGAGCTAAATGCCATTTTTATCCTCATCGAATAATGTCAAGTGAACATTTAAAGTTTCGGTTACCCGAAACTTTTTAAGCTGTTCGATGTCACAAATAATTTTTTAAATCTTTCATTTTTCATTTGTTTATTTTTATGAATACTTAATGTATGAAGATCTCTTTTGACCTTAATATTAGATATCAAAGAAATCATCAAGCTTTCTTTGAGTTTTTTTAAGTTCATATAGTCTAGACTTGTGTTTCCAATAGTTAACAGGATATTTGAAGTAATTAGTAACAACTTCGAACGCTTTATCGATGGTATCTGTCTTAATGTATTTCTTCTTTAAAGCTGCCCTAGTGGCTACTCTAATGACCCAAACACCTAACGGGGATCTATATTCATCAGAGATTTCTCGTAGCACTATCACTTGAGCTTGTCGCTTAATTTTCAATAGATATTCTGTAGCTGCAAGTCTAGCAGAATAATATGCTCCAGTAACATTTGAAGCATATTCAGATCTCCCTGAATAAGGTTCCCAATCACCTAAGCCAATATCTTTACTGCTAGGATTCATAAATGCACCCTTAAACCAGGTTTCAACCATCTCAAATGCCCAAGCATCAGGAACGAAAATTATCACAAATCTATTCCCAAAGAAGGCATTGGTGAATATTCTATACTCCCCTAGTTCCTGGAAATTTTTTACTAAATCGACTTTTTGCTTGGATAAAATGTCATCTGTAGCTGTTATCGACCATCTAGTAGGGACAAGTTTCCTGTTTTTTTCTCTCCCTAACATTCCAGCGGAGAATATTCTAATAATAGTACTAACATCAATCTTCTCTTTGCCAAGATATTCTAAAGCATCAGCAGCTAATAAATCGGTATCATAATATGCTTTCTCAATCGAATTGATAGGAGATTGATTTTCTGTAAGCACTAGTTTTTTAATCGGAGCTATTGGACCATGGGGAGCAGAACGTTCATTAAGAGTAATTCTTGGAATTATATTTTTCTCTAGTTCCACCTCAACATCAACAGCTTTTCTTCCCAGAAGTAGCTCGTGACTTCGTTGAATAATATTGGAATCCAGAGGACGTTTAACGTTAATCTTCGATCTTGTTCTAAGGAGAGAGATTCTCATCCTAACTATCTCTTCTTGGGTTTTTGAAAGCCAATTATCAGAATTATCAATGACATTTGCTCCTATTCTATCTGCAGTAAGCATAGGACCTGCATTAAGAGTAGGGTATCCTGTCCAACCTACAAAGAAAGAAGGAGGAGAAAAAGTATCGTCCAAGTTGGTTATTTTTGGCTTATCAATTGTATATTCATTAGACCACTTGTTAAGTAATGGACATGTTTTTCTACCACAGAGCATTCTTGATGTTTTACAAACAACACAAAGGTCAAATTCCGTGGTAGAACTTGTTTCCATTATAATCAGAAACAAAACAGTATTTGATTATTAAAAGCTGATTGCTGAAGATATCTATTTTGAAATTCAACTACTTCAATAATTAATTCTGTCCTTATCAATTCTTAGTCATTTGATAACACTAAAAAGGCAGATAGTTAATGTTGTTTATGGAAATTCGACCATTATATCCGATTACTTTCTTAAGAACAAATAATATTAAAGAAACAAGACATTTTTATGAGAACATTATGAACTTTCCATTAGCTTTGGAACAAAGTGGATGCTTTGTTTATAGAGTTGGAAATTACGGATATTGGGGTTTCTGTGAAAATACTAAAGAACCAGTAGAAAAAGCAGAACAAGTTTGTTTGACTGTTGTTGTTAAAACCATTGAAGAAGTTGATAAATGGCACAAACACATGGTAGATTCTGGTGTAACGGTTGCTCGATCACCACAAAAAACCGAACAATACAAAATTTACAATGGATTTTACGCTGATCCCTCTGGTTATACTATCGAAATACAATACTTCTATGAAGAAGGAGAACCTGTAGGGCATAAAGAATTCTATGAAAGTGATTAGATGAAGAGAGTAACAAGGATCGGTGGAATATTTTTCAAATCAGAAAATCCTAAGAAACTAATGGAGTGGTACGATAAACATTTGGGGTTCAATATGCATGAATCTGATGAGGTTGCAGTAGTATTCAAGGATAAATGTACATCCGAGTATGATAAACAAGAATATGCAATTTGGTCTCCTTTTTCAAGAGATACAAAATATTTTGAACCAAGCAAAAAGGATTTCATGATAAACTTTCGAGTAGCTGATTTAACAAAACTAGTAGCACTTCTAGAAGAGGAAGGAGTAGAAGTACTTGGAGAGATTAAAAACTACAAACAAGGTAAACTTGCTTGGATTATGGATATTGAGGGGAATAAAATTGAACTATGGGAACCAATTGAAGAGAAGTAAACCTTGATTGGAATGAGTTATTTCTGAAAAGATGAGTAGAGAAATCCCCTAAAATTTTCATGCTATTAGGCTAAATTCAATTCTATTTTGAAAATCGAACCTTTCTTATAGTTAGTTTCATCTCTACTTTCAACCCAAATTTTGCCATTATATCTATCTATCAATTTTTTCACGATAAATAAACCTAGACCAGTTCCTCCACTTTTATTACTAATTTTGCTGAATCTAGTAAATATTTCTTTTCTGATATCGGGATGAATGCCTTTTCCATAATCGTTTATAGAGCATATACAAGTATTATTCAAAGTTTTCTCACAACTAATTTCAATCTTCTTAGGGTTTTTTGAATTGTATTTCACAGCGTTTGTTAAGAGGTTCAGAATTAATTGTACAATAAGGTTATCAGCCGAAACAAATAAATCCACAAGGGTTTTTTCTATTGTAATTTCTATCTCCTTGTCTGGAAACAGTTCATGTAAAGAAATAATACTCTCATTTACAATATTTGAAATATTTTGCTTAGATAATCTGATTTCCTGATTCGTATCTTCTTTCAGCATTATAGCAAGATTGTTTAACAGAGATGATGATCTTAAAATAGATGATTTAGTTTTGTTCAATACATTTTGCATCGATGTATCAATATTATCAGATACGAACTCTGCGCTTTCTAAATAAGCTATTCCTGCTGATAAGTAGTTTTTCAGATCATGTGATATTATATCCATGAAAAGCGACTTTTCTCTAACCTCATATTCTCTCTCCCTTCTTCTTTTAACTCTTTCTGATATATCTCTTACAAGACTTAGAGCATATGTTTCATTGTTGATATTATATATCCTAGCACTAACTTCAACGGTTACATATTTTCCATCTTTTGTAATCAGTTCAATTTCAAAAACATGACTTCCTTGTTCCAAAACTTTCTTTGCTATTTCAAAAACTCTGGGCAATACTTCTGGGGGGTGAATATTTTTAATGTTAAGAGACATTAACTCTTCTTTAGAATAATTCAGTAGTTCACACGCTTTGTCATTTACCTCTAAAAAATCATCTGGTTCTTTCTCTCCATCTATTCTGAATAGAAAGGCTGCATCGTTAATATTGTCAAAGAGTATTTTATATTTCTCTTCGCTCTTGATTAAC
>DAOVRE010000001.1 GCA_030628305.1 Candidatus Heimdallarchaeota archaeon
ATTATGAATTCAGGTTGAAGAGAATCGGCAACAGCTTGTAAGTTTCTTGCATATCGTAAGTCTACTCTTCGTCCATCAGGTCGAATTATATAATTTACACCCGGAAATGTACGAGGACCTTTCATTACAAGTTCTTTCATTTCTTCAATATTCCATTCTGTTATTCTTTCAGGAACGGTTAATATTTCTGCAATATCTCTAGGAACTCCTACTTCATTAATGCTAAGCAAAGGATCGGGACTGATAACAGTTCTCGCACTGAAATCTACTCTTTTTCCGCTAAGGTTAGCTCTAAATCTCCCTTCTTTACCTTTCAATCTCTGTGTGATTGTTCTCAATGCTCTGCCGCTTCTATGTCTTGCAGGAGGAATACCGCTAATTTCATTATCAAAATAAGTGCTTACATGATATTGTAATAGTTCCCATAAATCTTCTACAATGAGTTGTGGGGCACCGGCTTCACGGTTTTCTAATAATCGTTGATTAATTCTAATAATATCCACAAGTTTGTGTGTTAAATCATCTTCAGATCTAATACCATTCTCAAGAGTAATGCTTGGTCTAACACTTACTGGAGGTACTGGTAAAACCCAGAGTATTGTCCACTCAGGTCTTGCAACACTTGGTTTAATACCCAACAGCCTACAATCTTCGTTTGAAATATCCTTAAACCAACTATGAATGTCAAGTGGAGATAATTTATTTGTTTGTTTTTGACCTGTTTCCGTTTCGATTTCTTCGAAATAAGTTGTAGGTTTTTCAAGCCTAATTTTATTCTGAGGTTCACTGCAATAAGCACAAGCATTTTTCTTTGCGGCTTTTTTCAGGATTTCCTCTACTAAATCATAATCAGGTACTCCCCATTGTTCCTCATATTCATCCATTTTTCCAGTAATTTCTTTAATTTCTTCTGGATCAAGTAAAATTCTGTGACATGACCTACATGTTGCGCGTAGAACTTTGTAAAGAAGTTTATTAAAACCAACATGAATAACTGGTCGAGATAATTCTATATGACCAAAGTGACCAGGACATCCTCCTACTCTAGCTCCACAAGTTTTGCATCTCTGACCAGGATCAATAGTACCTAAGAGACCATCCATTAGACCGGAAGTAATGGGAGTCCCGTCAGCATCGTAAGTATCAGGTGTAATAATACGTTCAACTGATAATTTTCTGATAGTATCTGGATCAAGAAGACCAAACCGAATTCCAGATATTGATTTATAGCTTTCTGAGCTCATTTTTAATCTCCAAAAACCTTTGAATCTCTACACTAATTTAACATAATGTAGCTAACCTTATTTCTCGACCTTAGCGATTTGATAAAAATCTTTTGATTCTCAACCAGTTATAAAACATAGTACATTTTCTGATTTGGTTGATTATGCTCGATTAGAACCAATAAATTCGGTAACTACTTAGAATTTATTAAGTGTTTTTAGCATTGTATAAGTGTTAAGTGAAAAAAATGGATTCGAATGAAGTAAAATCAAAAAAAATCGATGGCAGGTTATTTGCGCAAGAGTATTTGGATAAAGTGTTAAAACCTCGTTGTGAAACATTTACTGAGATTTATAAAAAACTACCAAAGTTGTCAACTATACTCGTTGGAGAGAACCCTGCTTCAGAATCATATTTAAAGCTTAAAGAGAAATTTTTTGCTAAATTATGTGTCGAATCAGAAGTATTTCGTTTACCTAAGGAAACCACCGAAGAAGAGCTCTTAGCATTTATCAATAAGCAGAATCTTGATGATAAAATAGATGGGATATTAGTGCAAGTACCTCTTCCTTCTCACATTGATGAAGATACAATCAGTGAAAGCATTGAGCCAGGTAAGGACGTTGAGGGTCTATCTCCAAGTAATGTACATGCTTGGGCTAAAGCTTTACCTAATTTAGTTCCAGCAACAGCATTAGGCGTTTTAGCTTTACTAAAATTCTATAAAATTCCAATTGAAGGTAAACATGCTGTTGTTATTGGAAGAAGCATGATTGTAGGCAAACCCGTTACACATCTTTTACTTAAGGAAAATGCTACAGTTACAGTATGTCATTCAAGATCAAAACCTCTTGAAGAATATACAAAGCAAGCAGATATACTCGTTGCCGCAGTAGGACGCCCTCATTTAGTTAAGAAAGGAATGGTAAAGGATGGAGCCGTTGTAGTAGACGTAGGGACAAATTTTGAAAATGGTAAAATGATAGGCGATGTGGATCATGACGATCTTTTAGAAACAGTAAGTTATATCTCGCCAGTTCCTGGGGGTAGTGGTCCAGCAACAGTTTGCATGTTAGCTAGCAATCTATTACTTGCATATGAACTAAAGCAGGTTAAGAAAAATGAAGAGAGACTAAAATGTCTAAAAGATTATTATGCAAATTATGACACAATAGGCGAGACAGGTTTTTGCATGGAATAGTAAACAGATTCCATCACTATTTATCCTTTTTAGAGATAAAATTAATAGTTATAATAACATATGTAAAAACAATGAGCGAAATAACCGAATCAAAATCTTTTGAGATTGATGAAAGGAAATTTGGATTAATTTTGACTTCTTTTGAAAATGCAATAGCTTTGTACATTTACGAGGAAACTCCACGAATAGGAACTTTTGGTGTTTCGGTTCCCGGTACTTCCATAATGCCTGCTTCAACACTTTACATTACTGGAGCAAAGAATGAACATTATACACAAATGGTGGGTGAGAGATTAGCTACAAAGCTTCAAAAATTAGTTCTAATCTCATTGAGTGTGAAAGATATTGATAATAAATTAATCGTAGAACTAATGCATAAAATTGAAACAACTTATTTTGACAATAAAAATGAAAATTGAATATTTGATTGAATTAAAAAAGGGGAAAAGAGGGTAGTAATTTGATAATTATTTCAAAATTGATAACCCTGGATAAAGTGGGAACTGTTTTGTAAGTTCAAGAATGGACTCTCTGACTTTTTCACTTACTTCTGCGTCTCCCTTTGATTTAATGACTTTTGATATGCCTTCAGCGATTACTTTCATTTCTGATTCTTTCATTCCTCTTGAAGTTATAGCTGGTGTTCCTAGTCTAAGACCTGATGGATGGAAGGGACTCGAGGGTTCATATGGGACTGTGTTTTTGTTAACCGTTATACCTGCTTCATCCAAAGCATTTTGAATTGGTCCACCTTTTCCAATTAAATTTTCAGGACGTAAATCAATGAGAATCAGATGGTTGTCAGTTCCATTTGTAACTAGTTTTGTATCAAGAGACATTAATTCATCGGCCAAAGCTTTAGCATTCTTGACAATTTGTTTTGCATAATCCTTAAACTCAGGTTTGAGTGCTTCAGCAAATGCAACAGCTCTTGCAGCTGTAGAATGGTCATGTGGTCCTCCTTGTAATCCAGGAAATACCGCAGAATCTATTAATCTTGCTAAACTAAATGGCTCTCCAGCTTTTGTTTTTTTCTCGGGATGATGAATCTCATGTAGTCTATCTTCCATTTTACTCATTATAATTGCACCACGGGGTCCTCTAAGACTTTTATGGGTTGTAGTTGTTACAACATCAGCATAAGGAACAGGGTTTTCATGTGCTCCACCTACAACCAGACCAGAAATATGTGAAATGTCCGCAAGTTGATAAGCATCGACTTCTTCCGCAATTTCTTGAAATGCTTTGAAATCTATTTTTCTAGGATATGCTGTTAAACCAGATATGATCATCTCTGGCTTTTCCTTCTTAGCTAACTCGTGAATAACAGCCATATCTAACATTTCTGTCTCTTTATCAACATCATAGCTAATGCAAACATAATTTTTGTCTGAGAAGTTTACATGACTTCCATGGGTAAGATGACCCCCCGATGTAAGACTGAAACCTAGAAATTTATCTTGAAGGCTAAGCAAAGCAAAGAAAACTGCTTGATTCGCTGGGGAACCTGAATAGGGTTGAACATTAACATGCTCACAACCAAAGAGTTTCTTGGCGCGCTCTATAGCTAATATTTCAACTTCATCAACAATTTCATTTCCACCATAATATCTTTTCTTCGGGTAACCTTCAGAGTATTTATTTGTTAAAACACTGCCCATGGCTTGAAGAACAGATCGATATGTATAATTTTCAGAAGGAATAAGTTCAATGCCTTCTTCTTGACGCTTTAATTCCCTCAGAAGCATATCAGCAACTTCTGGGTCGGAATTGGCTATATCATTCATTAAATTCATATGTAATCCTCAAAAGAATACAAATTGTTTTCTTTAAATGTTTTTTCAAATGCACTACTGCGCAAAACAACGATTTGTAATATCTTACCACATAAATTGTTTTATGTGTGGTAAGATTTTTGTTGTCCCTTTCGCGTTTTTAAAAAAGGGAAATGACATGAAATAACAATAAGATTTAGGGAAAATAAGTGATCAAAAAGGTATGACTCTTTCATATCCATTTCTATCTTTCTTCTTTGTTGCATCAATTATTACCTTGATTGAGGTGTTATCCTCTCTACTCCGTGAAGGATCAAGAGAAGATCCCCTCATTTTTTCAAGCAAAGTGATATCGTTGGTTCCTGCTCTAGTAACCCTTGCCCATTCAACAGCTGCACTATCATGTATGTCTATATCTTCATCCACAACTGTACACCATTTTAGTGAAGGGTGTGCCTCAAAAGCTGTCAAACCTACCTTTTTAGCATCTCCATCATTTTTAACCGATATAGAAATAACACAATTTAACCATCCACATCCGCTGGGTGTTAAATAAACTCCATGTACTTTAGAGACAACTTTGCTCACTTTGTTGTGGATTTCTGCTTCTCTTGGAAAACCCATAAGAATGAAATGTTCTTCATATGCAGGCAAAATGGTCTGAAAGATTGGTTCATCACGATACAACATGTTATCAAATTGAACTATCGGCTGAATTCGGATATCGTCATAGGTACCAGTAATGTCAACAAAAGGCCCTTCTCTTATCTCTTCATTTGCTAGAATTTTCCCCTCTAAAATGAATTCAACATCAGAGGGAACAATAATGTTATGGCGGGGTGTTTTAATTGTTGAAAGTTTACCTCTCATCAGTGAATTAGCTACAGCTAGTTCTGATTGTTTTAGAGGAGTAGGAGAAGAAGCTGCTAAAGCTAGAATGGGATGATAGCCATTTACAACAGCAATTGGTGTATCCAAACCATTCTTCTTATTTTCTAGAAAGATTTTATTTAAATCCCTGGGAACAATTCGTATAGTTCCTCTCTGATCATCAAGAATCATAATCCGATGAATACTCATGTTGGGAGTGTTAGTTCCAGGAAATTTCGCGAAAACGATACATGATGAAAGGTATTTACCTCCATCACCAGGAAAGAATTTTGGAATAGGTAGATGTGAGAAATTTACTCTTTTTTTGTTAGAAAAAGTGAGACTAGTCTCAGTTTTGGATGGTTTTGTAGGATTGAGAAGCGCTTGCTGAAAGAATTTATAGTAGTTCTCCTCCTTGTTTAAAACGAGTTTAAGCTGTTCACGAGACGAGAGGCTATTCCCTAATAGCGGAAAATGAGAACCTTCTACATTATAAAACATAACAGCTTTATCCTTATTTGTTTGTAGATGTTTAGTAACGCCATATTCAAATTTAACTTCATCATGAACCTCAATTATTAAATTAGATTCCTCGAGTGTCTTAATATAAGGTCTTAAACTCATAAGTTATAGCATCCTCTGAATACAAAAGACATAAGATACAATGATTTAAATATCTTGTTAGAAAGAAAGCGATAGAAAAATCAGCCCTCTTTGCGGGGATTGCCGAGTGGTCAAAGGCGCTAGATTCAGGTTCTAGTCCTTAGTGGTTCGGGAGTTCGACTCTCCCTCCCCGCACCAAATTGATAATTAATTTTATCGATAATATAGGTGTAAATTATGAAAATAGGAATCATGAGTGATAGTCATGATCATCGATCAAATATAAGGAAAGCTCTGGAGCTTTTTGAAAAAAAAGAAGTAGAAACAATAATTCATGCTGGAGATTTAGTTTCCCCATTTTGTGTAAAAATGTTTGAAAAATATAAAGGTAAATTCTATCTCTGTTCAGGGAACAATAAAGGTGATACAGTTGTTATATCGAGAATGATGAAAGAAGTAGGATTCTTTTATCTAGAAATAGGTGAATTCATTTTAGATGAACAGAAATTTGCTCTCTATCATGGTACAGAAGAACTCGTACTTAATTCATTAATTTATTCAAAAGATCCTTATGACTATGTAATAACAGGGCATACCCATAAGAAACTTCTCAGGAAAGTTGGGAAAACTTTTGTAATAAACCCTGGGGAAACTTTTGATTTGTATGAGCATCCAACAGTTGTAGTTCTTGATACAGAAACACGTAAAGTTGAGTTTCATTCACTAGATTAGGGGAAGGAATTGACATATATTCATCCTAATTCTAATAAAAACGTTAGCGGGAAAGAGTTTAGAGAATATGTTGAAGCACTCTTTGGTGATGTTTTGGCTAAGAATTATTTTGAAAAAATATCTACTCCAATGGAAGAATATACACTTCATGTTTTTCAGGAATATGGGATGGTAGAGGGAATAGAAGAAAGTTTCAGACAGATTGGGTACGAAACCAGAGTGCATAATGAATTCCCCAATGTAATCATAACGAAACCAAAAGGACAATTTACTTTAGAATTTGAAGAAAATATGAAAGAAATGATAGTTGATAATCGTGCAGCAGAGATGATTTATCAAGGATCAGATATTTTTATTCCAGGAGTAAAAAGAGCAAACAAAGTAAAAATTAATGATATTGTTAAGGTAATTAATCAAGAAAAAATCCCTGTAGCAAAGGCTCAAGCTTTACTAAACCATCACGATATGCTTATTCAAAGGAAAGGAGTTGCAGCAAAAAACCTGTTATCACCATTTAAAGTCCCAAATCTTCAACAAGTAGGTTTAGATGATTTTCCTGCATATTTTCAAAGTTTACCTGCTTATTTAACAAGCATAAATTTGGAACCAGAACCTAATGAGAAGATTCTTGATTGCTGTGCAGCACCTGGGAATAAAACAATTCACCTTAATGAATTATCAAAGAACAGGGCAACGATAATTGCGGTTGATAGATCAAGGAATAGAATGCAAAAATTAAACGAAAAAATAGCGAAACATCGATTAAAAAACATTCAAACCAAAGTAGGAGATATAGTAAAATTAAGTAAGAGCTGGGATGTGAAATTTGATAAAATACTCATTGACCCCCCTTGTTCTTCCCTTGGATTAAGACCTCGTTTGGTTCACAATATTGATGTTAAAATGATAAAGTCAATAGCGAAATATCAGAAAGCTATATTCTTTGCTTGTGATAAATTGCTAAAAAATAACGGTACAATTGTTTATTCAACTTGTACAGTAACAAAAGAAGAAAATGAAGAAATTATACATCATGCGATTGAAGATATGGATTATAGAGTTGTTGAACAAAAATTTGTTTTTTCACAAACAAACATATCAATTGCTGATTTCGCTTATCCTGTTCAGCGATTTATCCCGGGAATAGATAATACTTTAGGTTACTTCATAGCAAAACTTCAAAAATCAAAAAGTTAAAACCGAACTATTTTTAATGCTTATTTTTTCTTTTGAATTGATGCCTATTGGTTTCTAAAGATTCTTGTATTCTAATAACGAGTTCAAGCCAAGAAAGGGTAAAAAAAATTGCTGTTTCAGCCTATAATAGGCTAAAAGAGAGAGGTTTTAATGTTTTTCCTGATTCTTTTCTTGCTGAAAGAATGGTTGATGTAGAACCAGTTTGTTCAGAGTTAACAGTAGAGCTTATTTTGGTCTATGGGGGGGATGGAACTATATTAAAGACTTTTAAGACCTGGAAAAACATTCCAATTTTAGGTGTTAACTGTGGGCGAGTTGGATTTCTTAGTGAAATAAAACCTGAAGAGTTAGATGAAGCATTAGACAAAATAGAGCGAAATGATTTTTTCACAGAATATTATTCTGCTTTGGCTGTTTCAGCAGATGCCTTTTCAACCATCTCTGCTGCAAATGATGTTGTTGTTACTTCAGATAAAATAGGTCAAATTATCTCTCTCAAAGTTCAGGTGAATGATAAGTATCTATACTCAGTAAACGGAGATGGACTAGTTGTTTCAACATGTGTAGGTTCTAGTGCATATTCCCTCTCAGCTGGTGGGGCTTTAATAATGCCAAACGTTGATGCTTTTAGTCTGGTGCCAATTTGTCCTTTTTCTAGACGAATTGTACCTCTAGTTATTTCATCAGATGTTAAGCTAACTATAACAAATCTGAGTGAATATAGAGCGGGCCATGTAGTAGTTGATGGCGCAACTTACTACAGCCTTGGACATGGTGAATCTATAACTGTTCAAAAATCAACTGACAAGATTGGCTTCTTAAGGTTTTCAGATAGTTATGTAGAGCGTGTAAGAAATAAACTACTAAAATACGATCCCGATGATTTTAATGAGTAAGGACAGGCAAGAAAAAAGAACTTACATAATTGATTCTACTGCAATTATGCATTTTTTTCCAAATGATAAATTTGTAAATGAGGATTCTTATCTTGTAATCCCCGATATTCTCAGATCTGAAATAAAATCTTTTCAAGCTAAGGCAGTATTAGAAGTAATGGCTGCTGATAAGCGTCTTACTTATACTTCGCCTTCAGAACATTCTCTAAACATAGTAAAAGAAAAAGCAAAATCATCAGGAGACATTTCCTCCTTGTCGAAAGCAGATATCCACATTATTGCTACTGCACTTGATTTTCCTGGGTCTCATGTTATAAGTGATGATAACGCCGTTCAGAATTTATGCTCATTCCTAGGAATAAAAGTTGAAACATTTTTCTTTAAAATTAAAACTAGAAGAGTTTATTTCTGGAAGTGTATTGGTTGTAGTAGCACATTCAAAGAAAAAATTGACTTGTGTCCTGAGTGTGGCAATAAATTAAAACGATTTTATAAGAAAAAGAAAATCAAGGGTTAATATCTTGAAGATTAGTATCTCTACAATATAGATTCTAATATTTCTACAATTGCCATAATAAACTTATCATTGATCTCTGAATTTCCTAGAGTTACTAAAAAAGATTTTTCGCTATCTTTGAATGGTGGATATTTCTCGAATGTTTGAATAATTATGCCCTTACTACATAGTTGTTCATATAATTCTTTAATGTTTTTCTTAAATTGAATTAAGAGAAAATTTGTATCGCTTTTATGAACTTTGAGTCCATTCAACATACGAAGATGTTCGATAACCCTTTTACGTTCAGTAATGAAGTTATTAATTAATTCAACAAACCTGTAGGGTGCTTGAAGTATATAATTTGTTGCTAAAAGATGAATTGGTGGAATTTCTTCTATAATATAATTCTCCTTTAGAACATCAATATTCATTGTATTTGAAACCAGAAAGGCAGAAGAAAATGCTCCTAACCCCCAAGCTTTTGAAAAAGATCTAACAACAGTTAAATTATCGAAATTTTGTACTTGATTTACTAATGAATATTTACCGAATTCAACATAGGATTCATCTACAATTATAGGAATCTCTGTTTCCCTAGCCAATGTCAGAACATCTTCTTCCTTCAGCTGATTTGCGGTTGGATAATGGGGAGAAGAGAATACCATTGCTTTTGAATCTTCGTTTTTTATTTGTTCCAAGATGAGATTGATATCAAGTTCATAATTTGATGTTAATTCTGCCGTAAAAATGTTTAATTGTTGATTTTTAGCAATTTGGTAATAGATGTCCTTATCTGGAACAATTAAAGAAATAGCGTCATTAGGCTTTGTGGCAACTCTAACAGCTCTTTGAACCAATTGGTTATGTGTTAAACCCGGATAAATAGAAGATATTTCAACACCCACAAATCTAGATATCTCTTCAATTAGAGAAAAATAGTCGAGTGGATACTGTTTTCGTGGATCTATTGATTGAATCTCTTTAATTATAATTTTTTGAATTAAATTAGGTGGTATGAATAAATTATCGCCCACACTTAAATCAATTATCTGATCTAGTGAAAGATTATATTTCTCTGCAACTTCTTGACGAGTTAATAATCGATCTAGAGCATATTTTATTTCTGAGATTCGATTAGACAGATGATTCACCCACTTAAGATGGAATTAATACTGTATCAAGCTTAAATTAAAAAAACCTATTGGTTAGATGAACATCCACATAAAATCTGTCATTTCCTACTTCTTTTGAAATCTAGTTACACAAAAAACAAATAAAGGGTCAACACTAAAAAGACACACTGAAAATGTATTGGAGAAAATCAACTTCTGTTATTAAAGGTGGAATTAATGGTTCATAAATTTACAGTTGAGTTTCCGGAAAGAATATGGAATGCAATCAAAGATAAGAAGGGACAAGGCTCAGTTAAGGATTTCCTAATCAAACTTATCGAAAAGGAATTTGAGCTCAGAAAAATCAAAGCCTTCATTCTCGCAGGAGGGGAAGGGGCAAGATTAAAACCTTTGACAGAGGCAATTCCAAAAGCAATGATCCCTGTTGGATACAAACCTCTCCTCGAGTATAACTTGGAGTTAATATCAAATAGCGGGATAACTGATGTTGTTCTTTTAATTGGAAAATTGGGAGATAGAATAATGAAACATTTTGGGCAAAATTGGAATGGATTAGATATAAGTTATGTAAGTGAATCTACCATGTTGGATACTGCTGGTGCAATCCACAACGCAAAAAATTTAGTTTCAGGAACTTTTCTTGTTATGAATTCTGATATTCTTACAGATATCAATTTATCACATATTATTGATTTCCACAAGAATCAAAGAAAAGAAAACATTGCCACTATGTGTGGAGTGGGCGTGAGTGATTATTATCAATTGATGGGAAAAACTAGTGATAAGGGAATCTTTGCAGATTATGGTGTATTCTACATGGATGACCAAATAAATAATAGAATCACCAAATTTGAGGAATCTCCAACTAAAGCCCAGCAAAGTGGTTATATTAATACAGGAATATATGTTTTTGAACCTGATATAATGGATTATTTGGTTGATTCTGAAGGTAAATCCATTTCAAGCGATATTCTTCCCGCTCTAATTAAAGATGAAAAATTACAAGGATATATATGCCCAAAAAACGTTTTCTGGATTGATGTAGCCCATCCAGTTCGTTGGAGTAAAGCTTGGGACGTTCTATTTTCTGGTGCATTGGAAGTTTAGCTCGAACATATTAGCATCTTGTTATTAACTATATTTTTAGTATCTGAAAAATTATTCTCAAAAGTAAAAATCTTTAATAATTTGGGTATTGAAACAGCACCAAGCAGATATACTGGTGACAATTAATGGATTTGAACAGAAGCATCAAAATAGCTGTAGATACCGGGAAAATTTCCTATGGTGTAGACTCAGCTAAAAAGGCTCTATTAAATAAACAAGCTAAATTAGTTATAATCGCAAAAAACATTCCAAGTGACTTAAGAGAGGATATCACAAGATATGCATCTCTATCTGAAGTGCCCGTGCTCGAATATTCAGGTTCCTCACTTGATCTTGGAGGAATATGTGGAAGACCGCATTTTATTGCAGCAATGACAGTATTTGAGTTTGGTGACAGCGATATTCTAAAAGCAGTTGAGAAAAAATAATATAAGGTGAGTTTATTTTTTCCTTTAGATTTTCTTTACTTTATTCATTAAAAATAATCGAACTATCGATGTTAGGGTTGATAAAACACAAGATTCTACATATATTTAAATAGTGAATAACACAAAGAAAAAGTAAGGGGAACTAATAAATTTATAAAGACCAGTAAAACAATTTAAATTAGGTAAACCGTAAAATTAGACTTTACAAAATGGATGAATAACATGCCAGCTGTCAAACTATCTCAAACAGAAATGCAATTTATTACAATTTTCCAAGGAATTGTTAATGTAATCATTAAGGACTGTCTAATCGACGAAGAAGATAACAAAGTTACTTTTGTAGTTTCAGAAGGACAAGCAGGTCTAGCTATTGGAAAGCGAGGAACCAATATTAATAGGCTAAAAGAATTAATAGCAAAGGATGTAGAGATAATTGAATATTCTTTGGATTCTGCTAAATTTATACGAAACTGTTTCTTACCCATTGTTACTAGAGCGGTGTTAATATTGGATCGAAAAAATGGCAAGATTGCAACAGTAGAAGTAGATAATAGAGACAAGGGTCGTGCTATAGGGAGAAATGGAAAAAACATAAACAAGGTTAAAAATCTTGTTTTAAGACAATTTGATATAGTTGATGTAATGATTAAACAGTGAGAGGGAACGCCTTTTCACTAAATATCACTCAATGTGTCCCACCTTCTGATTTTTCTAGCTTCAAGAAAAATTAAAATAAGAAGGAATCTAGGTTAATTCACATGACCTCCTCTTCTGATGACGAGAAATTAGCAGAATTATTAAATATAATTGGGAAAGAAAAGAGTCTAACAGAAGTTTTGGAAAATGAAATCCTATCTGTTTTTGATTCAAGGGGAGAAAACGCTGTCAAAGTGCTAAAAGAAAATAACTTGCAAAAATTAATTTTAGATGAAAATATTAGCATCTGGGAAGTTAAAGGTAGAAGCAAGGCCTACATCATAATAGAAAATAACTATTGTGAATGTACCGATTTCCAGTTTCGTGTATTAAGAAAAGGACAAAAAACCTTATGCTATCATCTCTTAGCCAAAATTATTGGGGAGAAACTTGAAGTTTTCAATACTAAGCACTTATCTACTGACGAGTACAATAAAATATTGGAACAAAGAATAAAAAATGAATGAAGTTAGAAGTACTTATGCAATGTCTTCTAATTCAATGTGAGGAGCAATACCTAGACTCATTAGTTCTTGCATTAATAGTTTGAAAGCATAACTTATTACGACTTTAGCAACAGTTGTTTCTTCTTTACAAATAGGACAATGGTATCGATCTCTATTCCTATCATACATTGCTAAGAAACCACATCTAGAACAAATAAGGGCATCAGTTTTATCAGATTCATCAAGTAATCTTTCTTTTAGAAGAATAGATGTTCCATGGCCTATAAGGCAATCTCTTTCCATCTCTCCAAATCTTAGACCTCCTTCCCTTGCTCTACCTTCAGTAGGTTGCCTTGTGAGCATTTGTATGGGGCCTCTTGCTCGTGCGTGTATTTTGTCTTGAACTAAATGGTGCAACTTCTGGTAGAATTGAGAGCCTACAAACACATTCCCCTCTAGTCTTTTTCCAGTTTTTCCATCATACATTACTTCTCTTCCATAGGGATACATGCCTATCTCTTTTAATTCATCATGAAGATCATCAAGTTTGGTTTGACTAAAAGCTGTACCATATATGGCGGAACCCCTTTGAGCTGCAAGTTTACCTGCAAGTAATTCCATTAACATTCCTATTGTCATTCTTGATGGGACTGCATGTGGGTTGACGATGATGTCTGGGACAATTCCAGATTCAGTGAAAGGCATATCTTCTTGAGGTATGATGAGTCCTATGACTCCCTTTTGTCCATGTCTGGATGCAAATTTATCCCCAATTTCAGGGATTCTTTCAGATCTAACTCGAACCTTAACAAGACGATTTCCTTCATTAGTGTCTGTAAGTACAACAACATCAGATATACCCTTCTCTCCATGTCTCATGGCTTTACTAGTTTCTCTTCTGTTTTGTGGAGGAACATCAAATTCGGTATATTCTTCCAGAAATCTGGGAGGACTTGTTCTACCAATCAATACTTCTCCTCTACTTCCCTCAACGCTAATTTCGGGTTCAATAACACCGTCTTCACCAAGATGTACATATTGAGATTCATCCTTGTACCCTCTAACTGAATCATCTGGAATTTCAAATGTATCTTCTTGTCCATTTGGATATTTACGCTCTTCAGCATCATATGTCCTGTAAAATGTACTTCTTCCCAATCCTCTCTCAATAGCTGCTTTATTTATCAGTAAAGCATCTTCCATATTATATCCTTCATAAGCTAGAATTGCAACAATGAAGTTTTGACCTGCTGGTCTACTTTCAAAGTTAATTGCATCCATTCCATGGGTTTTAACTAATGGTTTTTGAGGATAATGTAGAATGTGGGCTCTTGTATCCATTCTATATCTGAAATTTGCAGAGAAGATACCGAGAGCTTGTTTTGCCATTCCCGCTTCATAGACATTTCTATCAGAACGATTATGTTCAGGATAAGGAATAAGGGAAGCACAAATTCCTAGAATTGTACTAGGCGTAATTTCCATATGGGTATTATCTGGAACAAGTGAGTTTTCATCAATTGCAATGAATAAATTCTCTTCTTCTTCAGCATCTATATACTCAATAACTTGGTTTCGAAGGAGATCTGACCAAGACCATTTATTACTAACAATCCAATTGATCATCTCTTTTGTTAGCTTTGAGTTACCATTTTCAACAATTATCAAAGGACGACGAACTCTTCCTGCATCACAATTTATCATAATTTCCCTTGTATCATCATAGTATGCAATATTGACTTCGTGGTGTATATCCCCTTCTCTTCGTTTCTCAATTAGTTTATGTCTAAATTCTTCTCCTTTTTCAACAGCACCTAGAAAGCTACCATTCAAGAAAACCTTGTAATAGTTTGGATTAGCAACTAGTTTTGCTAACTGAGAGGTTGGTTCTGCTAAATCTTGAGGTTTAATTATATTTAATCCTAAATCATCAATGAGTTTTTTCTCAATCTCTTTTTCATGTAATCCTACACTGATATATGCTTGAAGAGCTAGATTTTTTACTAAACCACAATTTGGTCCTTCTGGTGTTTCATTAGGACATATTTTACCAAAATGTGTTGGGTGAAGGTCTCGAGCTTCAAAGTGAGGTTGACTTCTACTCAAAGGACTCACTACTCTTCGCAAATGGCTTAAGGCTGACATGTAATTTGTTCTATCAAGCAATTGGCTAACTCCTGATTTTCCACCAGTCCAATTGCCGGTTGCTAGCGCATGCCTTAATCTTTCAGTGATTAAATCAGCTCGAACAGCTGTTTTTAGATTAGGTTTTCGACCTCTAACAGTTACTCTTTCTAATTGGTATTTGATATCACGACATAATGCATGAAAAGCTACTCTATATAACATGAGTAACAAGTCCCCAGCGAGTTTTAACCGTTTATTTGAATAATGATCCTTATCGTCTTTATGTCTAACACCTGCTTCTAGTTCAAGTAATCTTTGAGCCATACGGGCAAGAAAGAATGCTTTCTTTAATCTAGATTCTTCATCGCTTCCAAGATGAGGAAGAAGATATTTATCTAACACTTGCATAGCTCGATTAATACGATATTCTTTTGTTTGCCCTACAGCTACTCTTTTTCCAATATAATCGAGAGATTCTTCTGTAGTATCTATTTCCGAGGATTCTCTCATTAAGATTGACATGACTCGGGATCGAAGTTCAGGTGTAGGACTTATGGCCATTGCAATCATGTCGTCTCTTTCTATTCCAAGAGCTCTCATTAGAAGGATGAGAGATATTTTTCTGGGCATACTTGGAAAACTTACTCTTAATTGACCATCATTAGTGTGCTCTACGGTAACTGGAGCTCGAAAGCCATGTATAACGCTGAATACTTTAGCTTCACTTGTCACATTTCCTTTGCTCTTGAGCTTGTCTATGAGAATGCGATTTGGTGATAAATCTTCTTGAGTTACAATAACACGTTCACTACCATTTACTAAAAAGTAACCACCAGGATCTTTAGGATCTTCTCCTAGTTTTATTAGAGATTCGGGAGTGCGATTATATAGTTGGCATTTATTGGATTTCAACATAATGGGGAGATAACCAATAAAAACACTAATTGGTTCCAAGGGAACTTCTACGCCATCATCGGAACCTTTCCGAATTGGAGTCATATGAAGATTTAACCTTGAAGCATAAGTTAGGTTGCGAATTCTTGCTTCCATTGGATAAACAGAACTTTGTGAGCCATCAGCTTCGCGAATGGTTGGTTCTTCAACCTCAACTTTATCTAACCTTACATAAAATTCGGAATCTTCAGGTTCGATAGTTTTAATCTCTTTGATAACTGATTGTAACCTCTTTTCTAGAAATTCATTAAAAGAATCAAGGTGCTGACGAACTAATCCTAACTCATCAAACATTGCATTAACTAAAACCCAACGACTATTGGTATTTGAACTACTCTTCTTTTTGACCATTTAAACACCCATGGACGACTAAAAATTGCGATATCCTCGCATTTACGAGCATTTTTGATAGATTAAAAAGATTATGAATCAAGACCACAAAAAAGAGTTGTAATCTCACTTGTCAGAGTGAAAAATTAAGGACCAAGGATAGCGAACAGCTATCTCACTCACCACCCGTTTCACTTTCTCTTGTTCAGACGTATTCTCATAAAACAATAGAAACACCTCTCCTCCTCTACTTCGTTTCATTTTTTGATAGACTGTTTTTGGAGAATTCACTAAATCATATACAATAATTAACTCTGTTTGAGGGATGTCTATATCTCTTTCTCCAATGGGTGACAGAATGAGTGCTGAGTGTTCTTTAGTGCTCTTAAAACTCTCAATTATCTCACTTTTACTTCTCGATTTACCTGTAACTTCAAAAGTTGTAATTCCTTCTCTCTTAAGAAGCTGGGAAAGAGAACTAACTGTAGATAAAAACGAACAAAGAATAGTTATTTTCTTACGATTCTTCACTATTTTTAACACCTCTAATTCTTTACCACTTATCTTTGGTATGTCAGAGAGAAGACTCTTATCGAAACCATGGCGCATCAAATAATTTGGATAGGTACTTGCTGGCATAGAGTAAACATATTTTCTTAATAGTAAGAGTCGATTAAGTTTCTCCACCAACTCAGTTTCAATTGACACAAGTGAAATATTTTGAAAGAAATTTTGCTTTAATCGCGGTAACTCGGTTGGAGATGTTTCACTTACGATTTGCAGTATTTCTTCTCGCAAATCTTTAATCTGTTTCGTAATCATTTGAATTATCTGGGCAGTTTTTTCATCTTTAACAGGATGAATGTGAACTTCTGTTTCTTTGATATATTCCTTGAGATCTGTCCCAATAAAATCATTAATTGTTATAATGGAACTTTCAGGAATAAATTCCATTAGAGTACTTAACTCGTTTCGTAATTTAAGCTGATCCTCATCTAATACAAAATGATCATCTCTAAGAGTGCCACTCATACCTACGAATCTTGTATTATCTAGTTGTGCCAGTATTCTATTCCATGGGACACATAAAACTCTCTTTAGAGAAACGCGTCGGATTATTTGGTCCACTTCATTAATAATTGCGATATCGATATTTTCAGCTAACTCTGGAAATTTTTTTAGTGTATTAGAAAAAACAATTGGAAGAGATAAGATTACACTGTTTTTTTCAATTATATGTTTTCTATAACTTGCACTTAAACCACTCTTAACAACACCCAGATTTTTTATCCCACCATACTCTTTTTCCAAATAGTGGGCTGTTTCTTCAAGCGAAGTGTGTGTTTGCAGAAAAACCACAACTTTTTTGTCCTTAAACGCTTCCGTTACTAGTCGATACATTAGAACGCGCTTACCCATACCGCAGTCTAATTCTAGAATAACACTTTTTCTCGAATCTACCAATTCTTCAATTCGTTGAATGATAAAATTTTGATACTCACGAGATTCGATGGACAAGACCAATCACTTTGATATATGGATATTCGTATATAAAGAGATAAATTAACAATTAAACAATCATATTATATCTTATCTGAAATGCTTTCTTGAACCGATTTAAGTAAGTTGAATGACTGATCTGATTTTTCGTGAAGGTTGAATCCTATCGAGGTTATGCTAATGCTTTTCATGGTTTGCACTGCCCATGTATCAGTGTTTTCAGGAAAAGATTTCTTTTGTTCTCCCCACAACCATAAATATGGGAGTTTTCGCGGATCTTTCTTCTCTACCATGTAGTTGTTGTATTTGTAAAAAGCAGGTTTTGTAATATATACCTTTGTTTCTTCTGTAATCTCCGTAGGGTAATTTACATTTAGAAAAGCCAAACCTTGTGGCCATTCCATATCCAAGGTGTGCTCAACAATCATACGAGATATTTCTGCCATTCTATCGAAATTGATTCCTTTTTGTTCAATAAGTTGTGCATCATCTGCTAAATCTGCTGAAAAAGCTATAGCTGGAACATTATTGAAAGCTGCTTCAAATGCTGCAGCGCAAGTACCACTTGTTAAAATTGAATGAATTGAAGAATTATCTCCATAATTAATTCCACTTACAACCATGTTAGGTTTCTTTTTCAAGACATGAATACCAACAAGAACATTATCAGCTGGTGCTCCAGTTGTACTGTAACCTATTGAACCATCTTCATAATCTATTTGTGAGAAACGTATGGGTTTATGAAATGTAAGAGCCTTTGATACGGCTGAACTAGCTTCAGCAGGCGCAAAGCACACTACTTTAGCTATTTTTGCAAGCTCTTCTCGAATGGTATTTAGGCCAATGGATTTAATTCCATCATCATTTGTCAATAGAATAAGTTTATCTTTCACAAAGACATAATAAACACCCATTTGTTAAGTTTTATCTTTGAAAATGAATTATAGTTCAAACATAACGTTAAAAAAAACAAATTGTGATGTTCTTTTAGAATAAATAATTATTCACATAAAGGTGCTTTTACGATGACTGAAAAATATGTCTATAAATTCTTTAGTAAAGATATAAGTGAAGGAAAAGCGGAAATGAAACCATTGCTAGGTGGAAAAGGAGCAAATTTGGCTGAAATGACAAATTTGGGGTTGCCTGTACCACCAGGTTACGTAGTGACAACTCAAGCTTGTCTTCATTTTCTAGCGAATAACAATTCCTATCCTGAAGGGTTGGAAGAACAGATAGAACTGGCACAACAAGGACTAGAAAATTCTGCAGGGAAAAAATTAGGAGATGAAAATGATCCCCTTTTAGTTTCTGTAAGGAGTGGATCTGTTGTTTCCATGCCTGGAATGATGGACACAGTATTGAACCTTGGTTTAACTGATAGTTCCGTTGAAGGATTGGCAAAGGTTTCTGAAGACCCAAGATTTGCCTATGATTCATACCGTCGTTTTATCTACATGTATGCTGATGTGGTAAAAGGTGTCAGCAAAACATTTTTTGAGAAAGAATTGGAAAAACTCAAGGTAGAACTCAGGGTAGATGCTGATACAGAAATACCTGCTGAAGAACTCAAAAAACTTGTCCAAAAATACAAAGCAATCTATAAAGAACATTTGGGCGAAGACTTTCCACAAGATCCACGTGTTCAACTGTTGGATGCAGTTAAGGCTGTTTTTAAAAGCTGGAACAATAAACGTGCTATTGATTATAGAAACCATCAAGGTATTTCACATGATTTAGGAACTGCCGTCAACATTATGATAATGGTTTATGGTAACCTAGGTGATACATCTGCAACCGGTGTAGCATTCTCAAGAAACCCATCAGATGGAAGTAAGGGAATTTACGGAGAATATCTTATTAATGCACAAGGAGAAGATGTTGTTGCTGGAATTAGAACCCCATTACCAATTGTAAATCTTAAGGACGATATGTCTACCCTCTATGATGAATTACTAGAGATCTCTGAAAGTTTAGAGACCAGATATCGAGACATGCAAGACATGGAATTTACAATTCAACAAGGAAAACTCTACATGCTTCAAACAAGAAGTGGTAAGAGAACTGGAATCGCTGCAAGCCAAATTGCCTATGACTTAGTTAATGAAGGCGTTATTACTAAGGAAGAAGCTATCATGAGAATCACTCCAAGTGATGTTGAAAATGCCTTATTCCCATCCATTGATTGGCAACAAATAAACACTAATGCTCCTATAAAACAAATTAAACATGAATTAAGTGATAAACTCCTTGGTTCAGGTTTAGCTGCTGGAGCTGCTGCTGCAACTGGTCTTGCTATTTTTGATGCCGATAGGGCTGAAGAAGCAGCAAAGCAAAATAAAGAAGTAATTCTAGTAAGGGTTGAAACAACACCAGAAGATTTTCATGGAATGGCAGCCAGTAATGGTATTCTTACAATGAAAGGTGGTCTAACAAGTCATGCTGCGATTGTTGCAAGGCAGATTGGTAAAGCTTGTATTGTTGGAAGTGAAAATGGTGGTATTTCTATTGATGTTGAGAAAAATGAACTTTATGCAAAAGGTATGACCATTAAAGAAGGAGATTGGATTACTATCGACGGTGAAGATGGTTCAATCTATTCAGATAAACTACCCACTAGACCAGCTAACTTAACCGATTCAATGAATGCAATTTTAGATTGGTGTGATGAAATCGCTAAAATTGGTGTGAAAGCTAATGCTGATAAACCTGATCAATTTGTAAAAGCTTTAGAGTTTGGTGCTAAAGGTATAGGATTATGTAGAACAGAACACATGTTCTTTGATAACCTTGATTTAGTCAGAGGCATGATTTTAGCCAAAAATGACGAAGAAAGAAAACACTATGTTGATCAATTAGAGCCTGTTCAAGAAGAGGATTTTAGAGGTATATTTGATGTTTCAAAAGGCTATCCTGTCATTATACGTTTGATTGATCCTCCTCTACATGAATTTTTACCAAGTGAAGAAGAATTAATGACTGAGATTTTTGAAGCAAAACTAGCAGGCAAGAAGGATGAGGATTTTAAGGAAACAGCTGATATGCTAGAAGTTGTAAGAGAAATGAAAGAACAAAATCCTATGCTTGGTCTGAGAGGTTGCAGGCTTGGAATTACTATGCCAATTGTTACAGAAATGCAAGCTCGTGCAATATTCAAAGCAGCTGCTAAAGTTATCAAAAGTGGTAAAGAAGTACTTCCTGAAGTAATGGTTCCTCTTGTAGGGTTCCAAAAAGAATTCAAACACCAAAGAATAATTATTGATCGAGTTGCCAAGGAAGTGATGCAAGAAGAGGGAATCGAATTTGAATATCTTGTTGGAACTATGATTGAAGTACCAAGAGCAGCTTTAACAAGCAGTGAAATTGCAGGTGGAGAAAAAGGTGCTCAATTCTTTAGCTTTGGAACAAATGATCTTCATCAGATGGCATTAGGTTTTAGTAGAGACGATGCAGGTACATTTATCACTAAATACCTGGAACAAGGAATACTCAAAGATGATCCTTTTGTTTCAATTGAAGAAGCAGGTGTCGGACGATTAATGAAGATATGTGTAGAAGATGGAAAAGCTACAAACCCTAATATCGAACTAGGTATTTGTGGTGAACAGGGCGGGGATCCTCAGTCTATAGATTTCTGTTACAGAATTGGTTTAGATTACGTATCTTGTAGTCCATTTAGAGTACCAATAGCTAGGTTAGCTGCCGCTCGCGCTACTTTAAGCAACAAATAAAATTTCTCTCTCTCTTTTTTCTTTTCTTTCACAATGATATTATTCTATCAATACTATCTAAAAAGAAACTTATGTCTTCTATGAATTCAAAGAGAAGCCTAACGAGTTCAGATTTTAATGAGGTTTTATGAAGTGTTATTAGTTCATCAAGCATCTGAATATTTGTTTTAGTATTTGCGAATTCAGTATAGACTCCGATTATATCTCTTTCTTGAACTGAACTAAGAAGATTTTCAAGGATGTCAAGAATGAAATACATCTTGTTGTTGATATCTCCTGATTCACTATAGTTGTCTAACATTATCTGAGTTGAGACTTCTTGAGCCTTTGTTGCGATGTCTTCATAGGCTATATCCAACATGTCGATTACAATCTCATCTATATTCATCTCATCTGCTCTCTGCTCCACTGGCACTGTTGAAACTTCCATTCTACATGTTGTATCTTTGATTTCTTCATCTAACCATTTAGCAAAGGAGGGTGTGATTATCGGTTTACAATCTAGAAGAGTGTCAGCAGACGTGAACTCCTCTTGTTTTGGCTTAGGGTGAAAAAACTGTTCTTTTATCTGTGAATGAGCAGTGTATTCAGGATAATTATCGTAAACATACTCCACCAACTGCCGTAGACTATAATTCTGAAAATCATAACAAAGGTCTTGGATAACTTGATCATAAATGTCCCCAAAATCATTTTCTAATAAATACTGTTCTCCATGATCTGTTATTTGGTAGCGATGAAGAATTTCACCACCGGCTTTCTCAACTTCTTCATGTTCAATGTAACCATAATCATCTAAATGATGAATGTCCTCTTGGATAACTTGACAATATGGTCCAAATTTGAAAGGAATGAAATCATAACCCGTATTGATGTGATAATTCTTCTCCAAAAGAAACAAGAGTTTTTGAAACTGTACTCTACCATTAACGTATCCCATGTGTTTTAGAAGTAATAACAACGTTGCGTAACGGGACATCTCATTATAATAAAACAGAGATTAATATATAAACTCATAGAAATATTAGGGACTATGGAGAGTAAAACCCCTGTTTCAGGCAGTTTACTAGTTTCCATAGCTGCTTTATTATGGGGTACTAGTTTTGTTGTAATTGAGTGGGGGTTTGAAAACAGTTCAATTGATCCTCTGCTTTTTGTTTTCCTTAGGTTTGCTATAGCCACAATCTTGTTCTTGCCAATTGCTCTGTATAAACTTAAAGGAATCAGAGAAATGCTTCTTTCTAAACCGATAATCCTTATCGGACTATTCAACGCTTTTGCATTTTTATTTCAATTTCTAGGACAACAGTACACAACCGCAGGTAAAGCATCTCTATTTGTGAACTTTTATGCGATTATTGTTCCATTGATAGCTCCTTTAATATTGCCAGAGAAGTATAGCTGGAGAGTAATTGTAAGTACAGTATTGGGTTTTGGAGGAGCTTTTCTGGTAACAACAAACCTAGACTTTGTTTCATTACAGGAAGGATCTTCGCTTCTTGGAGATTTATTGACCTTATGTTCAGGAGGTGCTTGGACACTGTATATACTTGCATCAAAAAAATATTTCGAGAAAGAGAAGAAAGCTTCAGGTCTTGATGTGTTTTTTGGCACTCTCATTTGGACAGCTGTTTTTCTCCTGCTGGGGCTACCCTTTGTTTTTATTAATAACCAATGGAGCACTATTGTTTCGCAATTTTCTTGGCAAGCTATAGTTTCCATTTTCTATCTCGCTATAGTATGTACAATTGGAGCTTTTGCAATATACATGATTGGGTTGAAAAAAACAGACGCAGGAGAGAGTGTTATATTCATGTTTATTGAGGTCATTGTTGCCTTCATGTTGGGTTGGCTACTCCTTGAAACGATACCACAAACCTGGGAAACTGTTGGGGCCATATTAATAATTTTAGCAATCATAGTTATTTCATTAAAAATAAAAATTGTTAAGAGGAAAACAAAAGGTTCTGCAGATCTTAAATCGAAACTTGAAACTAGAAAAGATTCAGAAAATAACTCAACATAATCTTGTTTGTGCCAAATTGTTACTATATGCCCTTGTTGAGGCTCTATTCAAATATTCAGTCTGTAAAAAATACCTGGGTAATACGCAAAACATACGCGTTCAAAACGGCCAAATTCAAAAGATTTTATAAGAAACTCTATTCTCAGTTATTTATTATGGAAAAGAAAAACATTATTGCTACAATTATGACAGCTATTGGGATAGCACTCATAACAAGCGCATTAATTATAGTTTATGCATCCTATCCTCCAAGGGGGAATACAATAGATAAAACAATAACTGATTACTTCTATGACAATAGAAGTGATGCCCTTGAGCTCATAATGTATATTATTACGTGGCTAGGGGAACTCTTAGTATACATTGGTATGTTACTCCTCCTTTACTATCTCTGGGATAAGAAGAAAACCTACAGAATAATGTCACTATTAATTACATCTTCAGTTGTTAACACTTCATTTAAAGCAATCTTTAGATTAGAAAGACCGCCTGAATATCAGCATTACGAACCCATAAAAGAGATATCTTCTGGATTACCGAGTGGTCACGCTCAGAATAGTACTACCTTATGGGGTATGCTTGGAATATTTCTAAAGAAGGTGATGATCGTTTTCTCAATTCTATTGCCCTTGCTAATAGGTTTCTCGAGAATATATTTAGGCGTGCATTGGTTTACTGATGTGATAATGGGATATGGTATAGCGTTAATTATACTAGCATTGTACATCTTCATTGGTGAGTACATTGCGAATTTCCTCAATGAAAAGTCAACGATAATTAAAATCTTAGTGACCATTGGAGTATGTGCTATTTTTGCTATTCTTGTAATTTTCTTACTTCATAACCGAGTTAACAATGACGCAGAGCTAATTTCCGGTGGCTTAAAACTTATTGTGATGCTTGCTACACTTTCTATTTCCTATTCAGTTGAAGGTTCGCTAATTAATTTTAGTAATGAAATTGATAAATGGTGGAAATACGTTGTCAGGATTTTGATTGGTGCTGCAACTTTTGGGATTTTCTATTTTGGGGTGTCAATGCTATTTGATATTGCTATTAATGCTGTAGCTTGGGTAGGCATAGAATTAACACTAGACCTAATTAGATATGCCATGCTTGGTCCCGCCTTCCTTCTACTTGCTCCTTGGATAATGATGAAGTTAAAAGTTTAAAACAGCTTCATATCTTTTTTTCTTTTTTTTATTTTTATGAATGCAAGAAAGCTTATTATTGTCTTTCAACATTAGATTTTTAAAGTAAATCTGACTGGTCAATTTAGTTGAAAGAGGATTCAAAATGCACGAGGAAATTAAACTCTTCAATAAATGGGATTTCAACGAAGTAAAAGTAAGTGATTTAGGTCTACAAAGATATATCTCTCTTCACCCCGTATATTTTCCACATTCTGGTGGTAGATATCAAGATCAAAGGTTTAAGAAAGCTGAGATGAGTATCGTTGAAAGATTTACCAATAAATTGATGAAGAGAGGTAAGAATGCCGGTAAAAAACAGAAAGCAATCAATATTGTAAGAATAGCTTTCGATATAATTTATGAAAGAACTGGCGAAAATCCCATACAAGTTTTAGTAAATGCTATTACCAACGTTGCACCTAGAGAAGAAACAACTCGTTTAACATATGGTGGTGTAGCGCAACATATCGCAGTGGACATTTCTCCTCTCAGAAGAGTGGATCTTGCACTAAGATATATGTCCAACGCAATTAAGCAAAAAAGTTTCAACAACGTAAAAAGCGTTGATGAAGTCACTGCTGAAGAATTAATCCTTGCCTCCAAAGGAGACCAAGCAAGTGCAGCAGTTAAAAAGAGACTAGAGATAGAACGAATTGCTCTATCAGCTAGATAAAGATTAAAAAAGGTGGTTAAAATAGGAAAGAGACCTGCCCGTTGCTATAGACATGTTAGAGGCCCTGCAAATACAAGAGTTGGCAAATTCGTTAGAGGTGCTCCCGATGCTAGAATTAGAGCATATGATTCTGGAAACCGAAAAGGCGATTTTCCTGTTCATATTCATTTAGTATCTAAAGAAAAATGTCAAATCAGACACACTGCTTTAGAGGCTGCAAGAATTGCAG